>WFTH01000020.1 GCA_015485595.1 Candidatus Microgenomates bacterium | reverse complement strand
CTTAATCGAGATCTAGAAAGACAAAAACCCATGGAGATCGTACTTGACGTTGAGACTAAAAAGACCTTTGATGAGGTTGGTGGCTACTTTCCAGAGAAGCTGGGAGTTTCGTTTGTGGGAATAAACTATCGTGAAGGCTTGGGTGACCTATGGCATGAGGTTGGTTTTTTTGAAGAGGAGTTTGGCAAACTTTTTCCTTTATTAGAAAAGGCTGATGTGGTGATCGGGTTTAACTTGGTTAACTTTGATATGCCGGCTTTGGCACCCTATTACTCTGGCAATATTAGTCAGATTCCTACGCTTGACTTGATGTTAAGGATAAAAGACAGCGTTGGCCATCGAATTTCTTTAGACGCGGTGGCTCAAGAGACGTTAGGCATAGGCAAGTCTGGCAACGGCCTAGACGCGATTCGCTACTGGCGCAACGGTCAAAGGGATGAGTTAGTTAAGTACTGCCTTCAAGATGTGAAGGTGACCAGAGAGATCTATCTTTTTGGTCGCCAAACCGGCAAGGTTAAGTTTAAAAACAAGTGGAACCGTCTGATTGAGTGTCCGGTTGACTTTAGTTATGAGACTAAACGCACGCCAGGTGTGCAGATGAGTTTAATCTAGATATGTCTAAAAAAAAGACCGTCAAACCTAACCAAAAACTTAGTTTGAAGTCGTGGTTAATGACTGTCGGCTTGATGGTCTTGGTCGGTTTAATGCTGTTTTTGGCTAAGCTTAAAACTCCTCAGGATATTCGCCAAAAAGCAGCCGGAAGTGAGTGTTACTTAGTAGTAAGAGACGACAAAGAGGCCTTACCAGAAGTCATTCAAGGCGCAGGTGGAAAGCAGCAGATAGGAGGGGTAACCTACTGTGTAGGCGGGGTGGGTAACGATGCCGATCGCTACTTGAGTTTTTATGACTCAAAGATAGCCGGTCAGACCGACCTAAAGGACGGGGTCTTCCCTTGCGCTCAAACTGAGTATCAGGGACTTAGTTTGGGAGCAGGTTGTCGGTCGGTTTCTGGTGAGGAAGGGAAGCTAATCTGTGTAGGAGGACCAAAAGAAGTCTATTTAGGCTGTATCGGTGGAGAGGGAGAGCAGAAATTTTATGAACGGGTGGCGCAAGTAACACTAGACCAAATAATCAGTCAGACTTTAAGTCCCACTCCTAGTCCAACTCCAAAACACTTTGAGTCATGGCTTAAGGTGCCGGTTACTCTTGAGATTGAGTTTGAGCCAAAGGCAGCCTTTGATCCAACCAAGACAGAAAAAAATCGTTGGCCCTGGTTAGTTTTGTTAGTCAACAACGGTGACGATTATCGAGGGGCCTACGATCAAGCTGACTGTAGTCGAACTCAAGCTTTGCCGGAAGGCTGCGGTCAGCCAAACAGGTATCTAGATAAGCTTTGGGATAACTTCCAGTTAAAACCGGAGAGACCGGGTCAAACGCAGGTGGTGAAGCGATGGGAGTTTAAGGCCTCCGACCTACTTTTTCCTCTAAATCGCTCAAAAAATTCTTTTGCTACCAAGATTAGCTTGGTATTTTACAACGGGTTCTGGAATGGAGATAAGCTTAAGCGAGGTCTGGCGATTAAGTCGATCAAGTTTTTAGCTCCAGATAAGAGTGAGCTGCTAAGCTTTTCTCCTAAAGATAGGTCTTTTTGGTTGCTTAGCAAGAAAGACTTTTCTCAACGACAAAGCTTTTACTTTGACTTGGGAGTGGTAAATGACTGGGGTGAAGAAGATGAGTCGCAAGCCGGCTTGACGCAAGCCTTTGATAAGCTTAAGCTGGAAGATATAAACTTAAATCGATCTCAAGATCAAGCTCGGTGGTTGCTTAATGAAGAAGGTTCTTTTAACTTGGTAACCTTGGACTTGAGTAAAGAAGTTCAACGTTGGTGGCGGAAAAATCAGCCGAGTTAGCCCTAGGTTATTTTAAAGCTTTACGGAGTTTAGATCTATCTTTAGACTAGTTATAGAGAATGCAAACAAAGAATAACCACACTCGCTATATTTTTTTGGTTGGTTTGGGTATTTTGATAACAATCGGTCTTTTAGCGGAGTTGATCTTAATCAACTCCCCTCAGGAGCTAAGACGTCAGGCAGCAAGTGAGTGTTTCTTGGCTATCAAGACTCGTCCTGGCAAGACTGTAGGTCTGGTTCAAGGCGTAGGTGGAGTAGTTGATGGACTTTGCGTGGGTGGAGTAGGTAATCAAGCCGACAAGTACTCAAGCTACTATCGCTCTCGTGCAGCAGGTGAAGCTGATCTTGAAGGTAGTGGTGAAGGGGTGCTTGGTGATAATGACTACCCTTGCAAATCAGATTTTTTTAGGTTAGCTGATAAAGAGTACTATGTTGGAGGTAGTTGTCAGGTGAATGATCGCTTTGGCAACGTTTTATGTGTGGGCGGGCCCGAGAGTGAGTTTTGGGGTTGTTTAAACACTGAAGGGGGAAACCACTATCTGCGCTTAGGGGAACAGTCAGTTTCGGTTTTCACTCCTCCAGAGGAGACTCCCCCATCTCCTTTTCCTTCAGAGAAACCAGATCCTTTACCTCCTCCCACAAACTGTTCACGATCAGATCTTAACTGCGATGGCTCTGTTGACCTGCTTGATTATCAGCTTTTTCTTAACGACCTTAATCTCTTTAAGTAGAGTTTTTTAGCCGGCTAAGCTATACTGATCTAGATTATGAGAGTTTATCGATCCCAAGTAGCGGTTTTTTTAGCTTTTTTCTTTTCCTTGGTGTTGGTAGGATTAGCGATGCTTTTTTTAAAGGATAAGCAAAGTTTTAACCGTCAGGCAGTTGCTTATCAAGCAAGTTCCAAGCCATCTAGGGAAAAGGTTGCCGGGATCTACCTCTACTTTGATCACGGACTTTACCCAGGAGGACTGAAGGCTTCTAAAGACAACTTGGGCATCATTACTGGCTCACACAACATGTTTGCTTGGAAAGGACTTGAACCTAGTCCCGGCAAGTATGATTTTTCTGATATTGACACCTGGCTGAAAAAACTTGATCGACTTGGCAAAAAGGGCATGTTTGGGATAATGCTTCGGTGTGAAGGTTATGGAAAGCTAAGTGAGTATGGGTGTACTCCTGAGT
>WFTH01000019.1 GCA_015485595.1 Candidatus Microgenomates bacterium | reverse complement strand
TTTCTCGCGCCTTTCTATCTTGAGGAATCCCCACACCCATGTTAAGCACCACCTTCTTAATGCGCGGCACAGCAAACCGGTTGCTGATGTTTAGCTTATTCATCAACTCCGGTACGATTTTTTCTTCAAAATAGTGTTTGTCTAGCTGTTTATGCATGATCTCTTGCGTTTTTTTTTAAGTCTTCTTTTCACTAATAATCTTTTGTGTTTTCTTAAAGATTCTTACCTTGGTGCCGTCTTTTTCCACTTTGTATCCCACTCGATCTGGCTGTCCTTTGTCGTTAACGATTGCTACTTTAGAAACCAAGATAGGCTTGTTAAAAGTTTTAATCTCTCCCGAACGACCAGCAAACGGCTTTACATGTCTCACCACCTGATTCACCCCTTCAACCACAACCTGATTCTTTTTCGGCAAGACCTTTAGGATCTTTCCCTTCTTTCCCTTGTCTTTACCGGTAGTCACGATCACAAGATCTCCTACTTTAAGTCTCATAAAACCTCCGGTGCTAAACTAGCAATCTTGTTATAACCACGTTGTTTTACTTCTCGAGCAATTGGACCAAAAACTCGTGTTCCAACCGGATTGGGGTTACGTCTGGACTCTACGATTACCGCGGCGTTGTCGTCAAACCGTACATACTCGCCGGTTGGCCGACGAAACTCTTTTTTGGTCCTAACGATAACAGCTCTAACGATCTCTCCACGTTTAATCTGGCTATTTGGCTCGGCCACAATGACCGACGCATTAACTAAGTCTCCCACATAACCAAAACGGCGCTTTGAACCACCATAGACTTGAATCACCCTAAGTTTCTTGGCGCCTGAATTGTCTGCAACGGTTAAAACTGTTCTTAGCTGTACCATGACGCTTTATCTGTCCTTAAGTTTTTTCACTACTTTAAATCGCTTTAAACGGCTCATCGGTCGGCAGCCAATAATAGCTACCTTATCGCCAACTGCTAACTTGACTCCCTCGTAGTGGCAGTGGTACTTCTTGTCACGTCTGACCGCTTTATCATAAAGCGGGTGACGCCACTGGCGAGAGACACTCACCACTGCGGTCTTCTCCCCAGATAAAGATGTCACTATGCCAATAATCTGTTTCATAATAATCTTATAACTACTTATTGTCTCTTAACTCTTTCTCTCTAATAATCGTCTTGATGACCGCCACCTTATCTGATAGTAGTTTTGGTGGCTGACCTTTGCCTCTACCTGAGGCCCACTCTAGTTTAGCCCTAACCAACTCCTTTTGAGCTTCGACCAGTTCCTGATGAAGCTTGGCTAGAGTCATACCTCGTAGAGCTTGCTTATCTTTTTTCTTCATTTCTAAAACTCTTTTGCTACGATCTTTGTCTTTACAGCTAACTTGTGCCCCGCTTTTCTTAAAGCTTCATAAGCTATGTGTTTTGGTACCCCAGCGATCTCAAACAAGATCGTGCCAGGTTTAACCACCGCTACATACTCCTCAATCGAACCCTTACCACCTCCCATCTTGACCCCAACCGGCTTCTTAGTTACCGGTTTATGAGGAAAAACACGAATCCAGTACTTGCCGGTTCTTTTGGTCATAAAGGTGATCTTCTTTCGCGCTGCCTCGATCTGTTTAGACGAGACCCAGTTAGTCGTAACTGCCTTTAGACCATACTCACCAAAAGCAATCTCACTGCCTCGGTAAGCCAAACCTCGGCGTTTGCCTCTAAAGCTCATCCGGTACTTAGTTTTCTTCGGTTGTAACATTTTTTAACCAAAAACTTAATTTTATAAACTAGCTTTTAACTAACTGCTTCCCCCTTGTAGATCCAGACTTTTACACCCACATAACCTGACTTCGTTTTAGCTGGCACCTGGTAGTAATCAACGATCGCCCTTAAAGTCTGAGTCGGCACCTTACCAGTAGAGTACTTCTCGGTTCGACCGATCTCGGCTCCACCGATCCTACCAGAAAGAGCAATTTTAACACCTTTTGCTCCAGATTGCATCACCTTTTCCAACGCTTGAGCCACCGCTCGACGATGAGGGTAGCGCTTGGCCAGCTGCTGAGCGATGCGTTCAGCTACTAACTTGGCCGAAAGATCAGGCTTCTTTACCTCTTCAACCCTGAGATCTACCTTGACTTTATTCCTTGTCTGTTTTTGACTGTTTAGAATCGCTTCCACTCCTTTTTTAATCTTTTCTAAGTTAGCTCCACCTCGACCGATCACAACACCTGGTCGAGCTACCCTCAAAATCACCTTTACCACCGTAGCCGAGCGCTCAATCTCGATATCCACCACTTGAGCGTTTGCCAACTCCTGCTCAAGGTACCGCCTAAGTCTGTAATCTTCATAGGCGATCTCGGCATAGGTCT
>WFTH01000018.1 GCA_015485595.1 Candidatus Microgenomates bacterium | reverse complement strand
GTATTAGCTACGAGCATCTTTGGGAGCTAATGGGCGTGAGTGATAAGTATATAAACGCCTTTAGGTTACAACTTAAAACCTTAACCCAACCAAAAAAAGAAAGACTGATTGACCTAGCTAAAGCAACCAAGATTCATCCGTCACTGGTACAAGAGATAGAGGAAAGGAAGATAGAAGATAGAAGTAATTCAAAATCAATTCATAATCTAAAATCATCTTTACCTCTTTTTGAGATCACCACCTTTCGCTCCAAAGAGGTTTACGAGGGCGACTTCCGCCGTCCAACCAAGATTGAGTGGGGACAGACCTTAAGTGAAGACCTAAAACGGCGTGACTTTACCATTAATGCCTTGGCTATCAAAGTGGCAGATGAAGCGCTTGTTCAAGCAAGCAAACAACTTCAAGCTCAAAAAATCTCTATCGCCGGTCTAACCTTAGCCCACAACCAGTATCAGCTTGTTGATGAACATCAAGGACTTAAGGATCTTCAAGCCAGCTTAGTTCGCACTGTAGGCAACCCAAACAAACGTTTCCAGGAAGATGCTCTAAGAATGCTAAGAGCGATTCGGTTTGCGGTTCAACTAAAGTTTAAGATCGAAAAAAACACTCTTGATGCCATTAAAACCAATGCCAACCTAATTAAACACATCAGTTGGGAACGTATCCGGGATGAGTTTTTAAAGATGCTTGTAAGCCCTGAGCCAAAAAAAGCCATCGAGCTTATGGACCAGACCGGACTTTTAAGATTTATTCTGCCAGAACTTTTAGCTACCAAAGGAGTTAAGCAGGGTGGCCACCACACCACCGATGTCTGGACTCACAGCTTGGACTCTCTCCAAGCCTGCCCCTCAAGCGATCCGATCGTCAAACTGGCTACACTACTTCATGACATAGCCAAACCCCAAACTCAAGGAAAAAACAAGGCTGGGGATATAAGTTTCTATAATCACGAGGTTATCGGCGCGCGCGTGGCCAAAAAGATTGCCAAGCGCCTAAAACTTTCTAAAAAAGACCAAGACCGCATCTTTACCTTAGTGCGTTACCATATGTTTCACTACCAACCTCAAAACACCGATGCTTCGGTTAGGCGGTTTATGCGCAAGGTGGGCTTAGAAAACATTGATGACATTCTAGATCTACGTGAAGGAGACAGGCTCGGCTCAGGTGCAAGAAAAACCAGCTGGCGTCTGGAGGAGTTTAAACAAAGAATGATTAAGCAGTTAAACCAACCAATGGAGATTACTGACTTAGCCATAAACGGCCATGATCTTATGAACGAACTAGGCTTAAAACCCGGACCTCAGATAGGCAAGATCTTAAAGACCTTGTTTGAAGAGGTGTTAGAAAATCCTGAGTTAAATAAAAAAGAGATCTTACTTAAAAAAGCAAAGGAATTTATTAATGGGTGAGTCCAACCTCAACTTACTAAGCAATCACTCTCAATTACCTAGTCAAAAAGATATAAAAGAAGCAACTCCCTACATTTTTGAGGACGTTGTTGGTAATGGGCTGCAAACTGTTGACAGATTATTACGAGAGAATAAATTGAAAGATGCTGAAAATAAACTTCTAGAAATCCAAAACGAACTTAACAATATTAAAACTTTACTAAACAAAAGACAAAAAAAGTTTAAAGACAACCTTGACCGAGTGCTTTCACAAACTGACTCTATCACTCAAAAAAACATTAATGAGCTTATGAGTTCATATGAAAAAGCCAAAACAGATAAAATTAATAGCAGGTCTTTTCTTGGTTAATTTTTAATTTTTAACTTTAGATTTTTAGTTAGTTTACTAGCGTTTTCCCACAGTAACAAAAGCGGTACCGCCACAAATGGCGAGGAGTAAGTTCCAGTAATCGCGCCAATAAGCAAAGCCAAGGCAAAGTAGCGAATCGTCTCTCCACCCAACAGGAACAAAGCAGTCAACATGATAATGATAGTAACCGAGTTGTTAATCGAGCGCGAAAAGGTTTCAAGCACCGCCGCATCTGCCAAGGTTTTTAAAGGCAACCGACCGTGTTTTCTCTTAAGCTCACGAATTCTATCAAAGACCACGATCGTATCATGCACTGAGAAAGACAAGGTGGTCAAAAGCGCGGTTACAAACAAGACATCCACCTCCACGTTATAAAAATGCCCCAAAAACGCAAACGAACCTAAAAGGATCAAGCTATCATGAAACATAGCCAAAATAGCCGAGACACCGTATTTAAGTTCACCAAACTGCCTCCAGACATAACCGGTAATAATAAAGGCCACAATCAAAACCGCGGTTAGAGTCTTGATTAAAAGCTCCCTACTTAAAGTCGGCCCAATGGTCTCAAACCTCAAGACCTTCACCTCACCCCAGTCTTTTTTAATTAACTCAAGCACTTGATCTTTGGTGGTGTTATCTATCGGCTTAGTCTTGATTAGGTATTGGTTTTCCCCAGAGGTCTGTAGCCGATCGATCGGCATTACACCATCCAACTTTTTTCCGACTGTCTTAATCGTAAACTCAGCTGGGTGGTTCTCAAACTTAATCTCGATTAAGGCTCCGCCAGTAAAGTCTATACCTGGCTTAAGCCCCCAAGCAATCAAAGCATAGATGCCTGGCACCAAAAACACTGCCGAAACTAAAAAGTAAAACCAGTAACGTTTAAACAACTTCATCTTATGATCTTCCTTTAAAAACTAGTCTCATTAAAGTACGAGTGATCACTACCCCAGAAATCAGTCCCAAGATTACTCCGATTAACAAGGTGATACCAAATCCCCTCACCATACCAGAGGTACTCAAGAAAGAAAAATTAAACGGATTAATTAACACCAAAGCAGTAAGTATCGTGGCCACGTTCGCGTCCTTGATGCTGTCCCAAGCTCGACCAAAACCGAGCTCAAGCGCCACGCCATAACTTTTGCCTGCCCTTAACTCTTCTTTTATCCTCTCAAAGATTAAGATGTTGGCGTCCACCGCCATACCGATAGACAAAATTAGACCGGCTATACCTGGCAAAGTCAAGGTTACCCCAAGAAGCTTATAGATAGCTAGGGTAAAGACCGCATACATCAGAAGCGCTATGTCTGCCACCAAACCATAACTTCCATAGATCAGAACCATAAACAGCATCACCAACCCCAAACCAATAAGTCCTGCCACTACACTGTCTTTAACCGCCTGTTGCCCTAGCGACGCCCCAAGTTGACGTTGTTCTAAAACCTTAATCGGCACCGGCAAAGCCCCAGCGTTAAGTTGAATGACTAGATTTTTTGCCTCATCAAGTGAAAAACTACCCGTGATCACCGCTTGGCCATTCGGAATAGCACTGTTTATAACCGGTGCGGTAATGATCTGCCCATCAAGCATCACCGCCAAACGCTGACCGGTGTTCTCTTTTGTAATCTGAGCAAACTTCTTTGCTCCAGTCTCGTTAAAAGTTAAGGCTACCTGGGGTTCGCCGGTATTTGGGTCAAAGCTCACTTGAGCTTTCTTGAGATCTTTGCCGGTTAGACCTGTCGGCTCTAAGCTCAAGTTGGCAGCCGCGCTAGCTTCAGCTGAGTCTGAGGCGGTCTTTAACAAAACAAAGCTAAGATCGGCAGTTTTACCAACAAGATTTAAAGCCTCAGTAGGATTATCTACTCCTGGCAACTCGACAATAATGCGATAGCTATTATCTTTTTTGGCAGTCACTACACTTGGTTCCGCAATACCATAAGCATCCACTCGCTTAAGGATGACCTCTCGAGCAGACTCTAGAGCATCATCTTTATCCTCAGACGCGATCTGGCTCATATCTACCTCTAACACCACCTGCATGCCTCCCTGAACATCAAGCCCCATCTTAAGTTCAAGTGGCAAAGAAACTTCCTTACCCATGAAGTTTAGCTTAAGTGGCTTCATGCCAAAAGGCAGCTTAAACTCATGTCCCATAACAGAGACGGGGTATTGGCGATAACTTGGTAAAGCCACCAAGATAGCAAAAAACACTGCTGTCAAAATAAAGAGAAATGACTTAAAAGGCTTTGATAAGGACATAAGATAACCTCTTCTTAACTTAAGCCCGGAGTCTGTCTTTGAGCAAACTTGATTGTATCCCCAATAATCATAACGTAGGGGGTTAAAAGTATCTCCATGACAAACGGATCGCGCCTAGTTTTCCTAAACTCAAACTCCTCTTGAGATAAAACCGTGTAGTTGATCTCCCGCTGACGCTTTTCCTCTTCCTGTTTAATTAGTAGATCAAGCTCTTTCAAAACCACCTTGCCGACCACAAAGACCTCTACCTCATCCTTAACCGGCTTCTGTCCCATGACAAACTTGCTGGAAAAGATCACGTAGTTAACCTCACCTAGTTTCCTCTTAGCCCGACGAATCTTTTTTCCAAGACCAGTTGTCTTAGCAATCATCTGTTTAAGTTCGTTAAAAAAAAGGTAGCGAGGGTTAAGACGATAGTAAAGCCTGTTACCTCTTTGCTCGCTTTTTAAAAGACCAAAACCAACCATTCGATCAAGCTCGCGCCTGACAGCGTTAATCTCTTCTTTAATTAAACGGGTAATCTGGCGCACATAGTACATCTCCTCACCACCAGCAAAGAAAAGCTCAAGCAGCTTCACTCTAACTCTAGAGATCATAAGGTCTTTAAGGTCGGTCATAATCTTCTATCTTCTATCTTCTATCTTCTATCTTCTATCTTCTATCTTCTATCTTCTATCTTCTATCTTCTATCTAAAACATCATACCTGAAATTCTAAAGCAAGTTCAGAATAACATCGCCATTTCTAATTTTTAATTAATACGTTACTTCATTACTATTATCCAAAACCGAGATCCAGATTAAACCTCGGTTAAACTTAAACGGCTTGCCAAGCTTATCATAAAATTTAAGCTCAGAAGTACGTTTGAGTTTAGCCCATTTTGCTTGATAGGCTTGACCGTTACTAAAGATCAAAGCATCTCCTTTGCCAGTGGTTTGATAGAGCAGATGTCTAAGTTCATCAATAGGTCCCTTTTCTTTAGTCTTTAAGACCACCACAGTCTTGGCAAAAAGCTGCTGGTCATTATTTAGATCCTTGTGTGGCTCACCCCCAGTAAATCTTAGGTAAAGTCTTTTTTCCGGGTCATACCGCCATTCAGCACTAAACTGCTTATAACCAGACCAAAAATCATATTTAACATCAAGCACGTTCCCCTCTTTTGTCTCTTGACCAACCGGCATGTAACTTAACCCTTTATAACCTTCGGCCCAGTCCTCCTCTGTTTCTGGATTTATGTTGGTCCAACCCCTCTTTTCTGCCACCGCCCAAAGTTTCTCGGTAGAGGTTTGCATAGTGTGTTCGGTGGCTACTGGTCGACTCAAGCGGTTTTTATTCCTTATAAAAGTGGGATAACCTACCGAGAACTGATTAATGTCGTTTTGCATCACCCAACCATAATCCGAAAGCTGACCTAAAGCGTTTGCCGGTCCTGGCAGATTAGCTCCTCCAACATGAACATACATCGGTCGATTATAACCAGAAGCCCAGTCAATAAAGTAGGTTCTGGCTGAACGAACCGGAGCCAAAACTACATCGTCTCGCTGAGCATCACAGTAGTAAAGGGACATAAATCTGGTTATACCTCCTTCGGCCACAGCTTCATAGATCACGTCTGCTCGAGTCAGGCCTGACTGAGGCCTGGCGTCTGGAGAGTTCTCAATCATAACCGCTAACGGCCGACGTTTAGACCAAGCCTCTTTTTCCATCTTGGTATAAAGTTTGCCATTTAAAGGACAAGGCTCATCTTTTGGTTCTGCTGGATCGATCTTTAACAAGGTACCCAAAGCAGTCTCTTTCTCTGTTGTCTCTGTAATCGGCTGCTTTTTTTCTACCTTCGGCTGAGTTCTACCCCTAAAACCAAAAAAAGCAAACGTGGCTGAGGTGGAAAATATGTAGACTACCAAACCAAGAATTAAGAGATATTTTTTTGTCATAACACCTTTCAACTTTTTTCTATGACTCATTTTAACCAAAAGTAAACTCCTAGTAAAAGGGTTAAAACAAAACCCGTGATTATAAAACTCCTTAAGAGATCTTTTAAAATAAGCTTCTTATCATAACGAAATAACTGTACCTCATCAAGAGAGGTGGTGTTAAGCTTAGTCTGAACAGGTTGAGAAACCACCCCCCTTTCTTTGGCTTTTAACTTCTGTTTTTTGGTTCGTCTTTTTTTTGACATATTTTTAAAAATCTTAATCAAAAATGCGCCAAATATCTCTAGCTGTAATTGCTAAAATCAAAAACATCATCAAGACCCAACCGCCATAGTTTAGATAGTATTCAAGTTTAGCCAAGTGTTTGCGACTCATGATCAACTCACCCAAAGTCAAAACCGCTCGACCACCGTCAAGTGGCGGAATAGGTAAGATGTTCATGATGGCCAAGTTAATAGAAAGCATCGCAATGAAAGATAAAACCGCTACTGTCCCTCTAGAAAACAAACCACTTGCTTGAGCTTGATGCACAATTCCCACCGGACCAGCCAGGTCAGCAGACAGCTGTTTTTGAACCACTAGTCCGATAACCATCTCTTTAAGCGCGTTTAAAATTAACTCCGTCAACGCCAGGGCTTGCTTAAGACCCACCCAAGCTCCCCGAAAAGGCATCTGCCAAAAAGGGTAGTGAACATAGGTCACCGACTCAAAAGCCACTCCTAAAGCTCCTTGATCGGCCGGCCTCTCCTCTGGGGAGCGAGCATAAACTCTAACTTGACGAATGTTTTCTTTACAACTTAGCTCCTGACAAGGTCCGAGTAAGGTAAGATCCAGTTGTTGTCCTAAATGCTGATCAACTACCCGAATCACATCTTCTGGAGTCTTAACTTGATAGGTCTGGCCATCAACCGCAATCTGTCTAATCTCCCAGTTAAGAGGCAGTTGAGCCTCAGCCGCCGGCGAGTCAGCTGCCACAAACCCAATTCGAGGAGAGTCTATCTCGGTTGGAATACCTATCTTAGTAAAGATGATCGCAAACAGAATCACCCCGAACAAAAAGTTAACCAAAGCTCCCGCAACAATCACCAGTAGTCTTTTTGGCACACTAGCAGCACGGTAGTCCCCAGGCTTAACCTTTACTCCAGACTCGGCATCCTCCCCCTGAAGCCTTACAAAACCACCAAAAGGAACTAGATTCAAAGTAAAATCGACTTCCCATTTACGAAATAGGCGTGCAAGCCTGGGAGGGTAACCCAAACCAAACTCATCAATCCCAATTTTGGCCCACTTAGCTACCAAAAAATGTCCCAGTTCGTGGATAATCACCAAGAAAGATAAAACTAAAACAAAGCTTATAACGGCAAGCATCTTTTACCTCTTTCTGATTAAACTAGTTGTAACTAGACTCTCATTAACTCAGCTTCTTTTGCCTGGGCCAACTGATCAAACTCATTCAATACCTGTTTCATTCTCTCCTCAAGCTCATCAAGATCAGCCTTGACGTCGTCCTCACTTACGCCGGTTTGATCTTGCTGTTCCTCGATCTGTTTTTTAATCTCGTTTCTTAAATTGCGCAACATTACCCTAGCCGACTCAACTTTTTGATGGAGTGATCTCACCATCTCTTTACGCTTCTCTTCAGTTAGAGGGGGTACCGCAATACGAATAATGTTGTCCTGAACCACAGGATTTAGATTTAGTCCAGCCGAAGCAATCGCTTTTTCGATAGCCTCTAAAAGACCTTTATCCCAAGGTTCCACTACAAGCAAAGTAGCATCAGGAGCAGAAACACTAGCTAGCTCATTTACCTTCATATAGGTACCATAAGCCTCAACCTGAACTGGGTCTAACAAAGTTACAGTCGCACGACCAGTTCTCAAGCTGGCTAAATCTTGTTTAAGATG
>WFTH01000017.1 GCA_015485595.1 Candidatus Microgenomates bacterium | reverse complement strand
GATTAAGGAGGTGTTTTTATGTTAAAAGCAGTAATTTTTGACTTCGATGGTGTATTGGCAGATACTTATGATGTTAACTTAAAAATCTACAGGGAGTTTTACCCAGATGTAACGGAAGAAGAGTTTGAAAAACTGCACAGTGGCAATCCTTTAACTACT
Organism: Candidatus Microgenomates bacterium; assembly: GCA_015485595.1. Classification (GTDB taxonomy): domain Bacteria; phylum Patescibacteriota; class Microgenomatia; order UBA1400; family PJMF01; genus WFTH01. Next base: position 3,293 of record WFTH01000017.1, on the reverse strand, counting down.
CAGCGTGAATGGACAGATAAACATAGGTATATTTTTGCCCAAAAGCAGGCTCAGCTTTTTACTAAGGAGCTTTTACAGCTTCATGGCTTAGTTCAGTGGCTGTATGGTAAGTACTTACTGTTTATTGTTTCTTCTAGTGAGGATGAAAATATAAAAAATTACTTAAAACTTGACGACTTGGATAAATATTTTAAACAAATTTTAGGAGCTGCTACGCATCGTTCTAAAGTAGAAAAGTTTAAGTTAATTTTTAGCAAGTATAACCTTAAACCAGAAGAATGTTTGTTTATTACAGACACAACTGGAGACATAAAAGAAGCAAAAGCAGTCGGTTTGCCTACTGTGGCTGTTACTTGGGGTTATCATAAAAGAGAACTTTTAGAGACTGCTGGTGCTGACTGGGTAGTAGATACTCCAGAGAAATTAAGAAATCTACTAAAGAAACTAAGCACCTAACGATGTTGTAATAATTACCAATGCACCAATAAACAAATAACAAACAAAATTCAATTATCAAAAATGAAAATCGCCTTCTTTTCACCCTACTTAACTCAAAAACACGCTGGTGGGGGCGAGAAACACCTTTTTGACACCGCTCTTGCCGCCGCCAAGCTTGGTGCTGAGATTTATGTAGCAATCAGTCCCTTAAATCAAGCTAAAAACAAACTTCAGCTTGATGATTACCGTCGGTTTTACTCCCAGTTTATGGGTCGAGATTTAAGTAAACTTAAGTTTGTGCAAATTCCTTTAATGACCAGCGAAAACATATTAAAAAAACTTTCCTGGACGAAACAGTTTGACCAACTTTACTACGTAACCGACGGCAGTTTATTTTTTTCACTAGCTAAAAGAAACCACCTCCACATTCAAGTGCCGTTTACTCACAAGTTAACTCAGCTTAATAGATTAAAACTTAAAAACTGGCAGATTAACACTAACTCTGCCTTCACTCAGAAAGTAATTGAGCATTACTGGCAAGTTAAGGTCAACTCGATTCATTACCCCTTAGTCAAACTGGATGAGTTTAAGAGTAAAGAGATTAAAAAAGAGAAGCTTATTTTATCTGTAGGGCGATTTTTCAAGCAACTGCATAGCAAAAGACAAGATGTTTTAGTAGAAGCGTTTGTGCGACTAGTTGAGGCTGAACCTAAGTTAATGAAAGATTGGCGTCTGGTCTTAGTGGGTGATGTGGAGGACAAGGTTTACTTTAATCACGTCAGGAAACTAGCAAGAAGTTTACCGGTTGAGTTCTATCATCAAATTAAACGTCAAGACTTAATCACCTTATTTAAAAAAGCTACTTTTTACTGGCATGCGGCTGGTTTTAAAGTTGATGAGCTAAAGCATCCAGAGAAAGTAGAGCATTTTGGTATTACCACGATCGAGGCGATTGCTGCTGGTGCTTTGCCACTTGTGGTGCCAAAAGGTGGCCAGAAAGAGATCTTGGGCGATAAGCTTGTTAGTGAGCTTGGCTGGCAGACGGTGGATGAGTTGGTGAAAAAGACGGCTAGGTTGATAAAAGATAAAAGACTTGCCTCGCTGAAGCTTGGCGAAGCGGGTGGAAGCAAAGAAGATAAAAGATTAGGACTAAAAAAGAAGCTGACGCCTTTTACCCAAGAGGCGTTTGATAGACGAGTGAAGCAGATGTTTGGGTTATAATTACTTTTTAAACCTATGTTAACGAACGTTTCGGTTGTCATTCCTACCTATAATAACCTCAAGTTGCTGAAACAGTTTTTGCCTAGCGTGATAAGAATGTTGCGCGATGGTGATGAACTTGTTATAGCTGATGATGCCAGTCACGATCAGACACTTGAGTTTTTGGTTAACAAGTTTAAGCTTGACAAGCTTAAAGAGACGAAGGAGTTTAAACTCTATCAAAACCCGCGTTTTTTGGATCAAAAAAGGAGGCTTAAGATTACTCTCATAGCTGGCAAGCAGAACTTGCGTTTTGCTCAAAACGTAAATCGAGCGGTTAAGCTAGCTGAGCACGACCTAGTCTTTTTGTTAAACAGCGATGTTAAGCCAGAACCAGATGTGCTTAACATCTTGGTTTCTCACTTTGAAAAAGATAAGGCAAGCAAGCTGTTTGCTGTTTCTTGTCTAGAGTATGAAGGCAAGGATAAAAAAGCAGAAAAAGCCGGTAAAAACCAACTCTGGTATGAGTTTGGACTCTTTACTCATAGTAAGGCAGCTGATTTTAAGTCAGGCCCGACTGCTTGGGCTTCTGGAGGTAGCGCTTTGTTTGATAAGAAAAAATGGCTTAAGTTAAATGGTTTTGATCCCAAGTTTTATCCAGCTTATTGGGAGGATGTGGACCTGTCTTTAAGGGCGCGTAAACGTGGTTGGCAGGTTTGGTTTGAACCAAAGGCGGTAGTTTATCATCAGCATGAGAGTACAAACAGGTCGGTCTTTGATCAGCTTGGGATGATGCGCTTAAGCTGGCGGCATGCTGACTACTTCACTTTAAAACATGGTGACTTTTGGCAGAAGTTGGCTTACTTTTTATGGCGGCCGTTTTGGTGGATTAAGAGAAATAGAGCAGTTAAAAATTTAAGATTTAAAAATTAAAAATGTTAAAAAAGCACTTTTTCTTAATTCTAGCTTTTATTACCTTAGTTGCGCTTAGCTTGCGTCTTTATCAAATCGGCCAAGTGCCTCATGGGATGACTTGGGACGAGGCGGCTATCGGTTATAACGGTTGGGCGGTAGCCACCACCCACCGTGACGAGTGGCTTAAGCTTGTGCCCATCTCGTTTCGCTCTTTTGGGGACTATAAAGCACCTTGGGCTATCTATTTAAACGGTTTATTTACCTACTTTTTAGGTCTTAAGCTTTGGGTGGTGCGTTTACCGTTTGTTTTAGCTGGGGGAATGGCGGTGTTTGGGTTGGGTCTAATGACTCGTCAGCTGCTTAAGACTTTGATAGATAAAAGTTGGTGGCAGCAGCAAAACCTACCTGCTATCGAAGCCTTTTCGCTACTTGCTGCCTTAAGCTTAGCCATCTCTCCTTGGCATCTTCATTTTTCTCGAGTAGGTTTTGAAAGTGGTCTAGCCTTAACTCAGATTATCTGGGCCCTATATTTCTTTTTTAAAGTCATAAGTGGCCCTAATCTAAAATCTAAAATTTATAATCTAAAATCTTTAATCTTCTCTCTTCTCTCTTCTATCTTATTTGCCTTTAGCATCTATACTTATCACTCCACCAAGCTGTTTACTCCGCTTTTGGTTTTATTTTTAGTCTTTATTGGTTGGCGTTGGTTTAAACTTAGCAGGCGTTACTTAGCTTTTTTC
>WFTH01000016.1 GCA_015485595.1 Candidatus Microgenomates bacterium | reverse complement strand
CCTTATCCCCTTTAGTCAGAGCCTTACTCAGCTCATCAAAAGTGGTCTCGACCGCATCTTTAGCCGCTCTTTTGGTTAAGTGAGCTTTTTTAGCTACTAGATTGATCAGTTGGGATTTGGTCATAGAGTTTTATCCTTTTTGATACTATTTATACTGCTTAGTTATGTTTTTGAATGGGTAACTCAGTGTAGCGGATTTAGATAACAAGTCAAGAGTCATATTGTAAATCTTGATCAATCATGTTTTAATCTACTTAAGAGTTAAGACATTACCTGTTTCATGAAACTAGATAAACTTAAACCTTTATTCGTTAATATAAGAAAATTTCTTGAAAAATCAAGTAGTTTTAAGATTTATACCCTAGTTGGTTTAAGCTTGTTTTTTTTAGCTGTAGTGGTGAGTTCTTGGTTTGTGAGACACCAAAGTCAAGACCTGGCTAGTCAGGCAGCTAAAAACAAGAAAGACTTTGTTTTAGAGGTAGAAGCCTCTCCTTTGGTTGACGGTCGAGTGCCGATAGATAGCATTACTAGGTTGACTTTTACGATTAAAAATGAAAACAAGGTTCTGGTGGCAGGTGACAAGTACTGTATCGAGTTTCCAGTTAATCGGAAGGGAGTGATCGATGCTAAGCGTAGAGCCCTTTGGTCGCTTCCTCAGCTAGATCAGTCAGATCAGCCAGGATATATCAATCTTCAGCAGACCGCAGGCCTGAACTGGAAGCAGACTGTAGTTTCTAGCGGCCTAGTGGATAACGGCTACTGTTTAACCCTTGATTCTCCGGAACTACCTCTAGGGTCGGTTATTAAGATAGTCTATACTGGTTACTCTCAAAGGTTGGTTCGTCCGGTAAGGTTTAAAGCCCGCTATGTTCCTAAAGTAGGGAATGGACAAGCAGAAAACTTTTTGGCCGCAAACGTTTTAACTTTTAAGCCAGGTAGGTTGCATACCTTTAACGTCAAGTTGCCGATGAACATCGAGCCTTTAAGCGAGTTTTCACTTGAAGTTGCAGCCTTAGATGAGTTTGGCAATCGCAAGGATAACTTTATTGGCAGTGTTGAACTTAAGCCTTCAGTAAAAATTTTTGGTTTACCGGACAAGATCGAGTTTAAGAAAGAGGATCGTGGTTACAAGCAGATAGCCGGTCTTAAAGTAGATCAAGTTGGATTTTTGGAGGTTGAGGTTAAGGATAAAGCAAGTGAGGTTTATAAACGAAGCAACTACGCCTATGTTCAGTCAGGTGGTTTAAAAAGGTTTATTGGCGACACTCAGTTTCACACTGGCTACGGTATGCCCGATCCCTTTTTGAAAATGGCTGGTGATCACATGGGCAACTACTCTTTTGGGGATGTTTCTCTTGGAGACTATGCTTACACTTACGCCAAAAAAACCAGTTTGCTTGATTTTGTAGTTCATTCAGAGCATGTAAGTAACGGTTTAGCAAACGGTGGTTATGTGATCGATGATCCCAACTATGATCTTGGGTATAGCTACAAACTTAACAATCAACTAGCGGATAAACAGTACTCTCCAGGTCGGTTTACTACCTTTTATGGTTATGAGTGGGGAGGCGGGGTGCACTATGGGGGTGGTCATCATATCGTGGTCATCTATAACAAGATAGATAACATTTACAAAGCCAGTTATTCTTTGTTTGATTTTGCCTGCAATCTAGCAAAAAACCCTAACTGCGTTCACAGGAAAGAGTGTACTCCGGAAAATCGTTGCTATGCTACTCGACCTGATCTGGTCAAAGCGCTAGAAAAAGACGGAGCTGAGTTTATTATGATTCCTCATACTATGAACTGGACTAACCTGGATAAGTTGCCCGATTACGATTCTGGCCTAAGGATCCATCCTATATGGGACAATTTTAATCAGGCTCATTTGCCTATCGGAGAGATTTATTCTTACCATAACGATAGAGAGAAGACTGCTAACTTTAATCAGGCCTTAAAAAATGAGGTTTCTCCATACGATGCTGATAGTGAGGGTTGGAGTTACCGATTAGCATGGTACATGGGACACAAGATCGGAGTTATAGGTAGTACTGATAATCACTATGGAACTCCAGGGTTAGATAACATTTCGGACAAGACCGAAGATGATGGTGGTTTAGCTGTGGTTCTGGCTCAGTCTAACACTCGGGAGTCAATCTGGTCTGCTATCAACAGACGTCGGGTATATGGTACTTCTGGTCCACGCATCTATCTAGACTTTACGGCCGACAATCACGCAATGGGTAGTTACTACCAAACAGATAAGCCACCAAGATTTCGCCTAGTGGTTGGTGGTACCGAGCCGTTGGTTAAGGTGCAGTTATGGAAGCTCTCTCGATTTAAACAGCTTCCCAAGCAGCTTTTCTTGCCTCAATCCACTTCCCAACTCACGGTGATGTCACCAGTAGAACAGCATCTAAGCGAAGAAGAGACATACTTTGTGGGGGATGATAGCCAGACTCTTTCTTCTGACGACGAAGCAACTTCTAGAGACCTAGGAGTGACTGAAGTGGAAGAAGACTCTGACAGTGCTTTTGACGACGGTCCTTATGAGCTGGTAGCTGAATTTACTGATTTTCAAAACCAAGGATACACCCTAGAAACAGAGTTGTTAGACACTAACTTTAGTCGAGACAGCATGTACTACGTTCGTGTAGTACAAGTAGCCAATCACGAAGTTCCAGAGCCTCATGGAGAAGAAGTAGCTTGGAGCAGTCCTATCTGGATAGACTATGGTTCTTTAAAGGGTGATAATCTTCGGCCGTACGTAAGTGAGCGAAAGTTTCAATCTTTGGTTAAGGAGTTGTTGCCGAAAAATGACTACCAAGTGGTCTTTAGAGATCTAGATGGAGTTCCCAGTCCTGGCGGTGGAATTAAGTTGATCGAGATCTCTCTGGAAAGCTCTACTTGTGAGCCAAACACAAAGTGTGTTCCTAAAGGTGAAGTGCTTGAACTTAAGTTTGATTCGGACAAAACCGCTGCCACTTACGCAGTGGAGAAAGGTGAGTTGGTATTAAAAAGCAAAAAGAATCAACTACCATCTTTAACCAGCTCTACAACTACTTCAGAAACCGGTGAGTTGCTGCTAAAAGATGATCAAGGTCAGGTTTTAGCCGAGATAGATAAAGACAAAGCGAACTTTGTCTTAATTGATGCTGTTCCAAATCTAAAAAATCCGTTTGAAACCTTGGTTTTTAACTTCTCCATCAAACCTAGGAATGAGTCTATAAAAGATAAGTTTATCTGGTTTAGGGTTTTGGATAACTTCGGGTCTCGTTCTAACTGGCACTCGATGGCTTTAAAGGATATTTCTTATTCATTACCTGGAACAACCGAGACTCCAACTCTAACTCCCACCATTATTCAAGAGGCTAAGTGTGTGTTGCCGACGGCACCAGTTTCCCTTTTGGGCCAGGATTTTGAGTCAGAGGTTGTCTTTAGGTGGGATGTAGGTAGCTGTGATGATGCTATTGGCCAAAACAAAGCTTATGTTTGGTGGCAAGTTATAGATACTAGCACCGATAGCAGAGAGCGTGTTGCCTCTAGCTGGAGCCCTGCTGGATCTAACATAGATGATAATCTAGTAACAGTTGACTGCTCAAATAGAAGTGGTCATATCTTAAGAATGGATGCTTTTGTAAGCGAGGTCGGCAAGGGATTTATGAGTTATCCTGAGCTTCAAGACAGAGAAACAAGGCTTAAGATTGTTAGGAGTGTTAAAGCAACCTGTCGTTAGTAGGGAGCGACTTGTTAGATATAGCCGTGTATCTTTAAAAACACTCCGAAGCCACCCAGCAGGTCATACCCCACATCCCTTAAAGTTGCATGTCTGCCAGGAACAAAGTGCTGGTGGATCTCATCACTAGCAGCGTAAAGCAGTAAGACAGCAAAAGGAACTAAATAGTACTTTGGTGATTTTTTTTGATTTGGTTTGAGATTAATCATCACGGCCCGATATATTAAAAAATAAAGTATCCCATAAACTGTAATATGGGCTAGTTTTTTAAACACAAAATCTAGAGAGCTTGTCTGTAATCCCGGCAAAACACTCTGTGAAGAAAAGATAAAGATCAGGCCAGCCCAAAGAAGCGGTGGCAACCAAGCTGAAAGAAAGTTTTTAGTGTGAACTAGATTCATTTTTAGAACTTGACTTAAGATAGATACTTCCACTTGCAAAAAAGCTGGCACCGCCTATTATAACACTCAAGCTGCCAAAAAAGCTCAATCTTGGATTTGAGATCTTGGTTTCTGATCCAAGCACTTGGCCACTTGAAGTGGCTGAAAGAAAAGTTGGAAGGAGTCTAGTTATTTTAAGTGTAGGTAGCTGTTTTGTCGGTTGAAAAGGCTTTTTTGGGCTTGCAAGTTTAGGTGTGGAGTTTTCTAAGTTGGTTTGGTTTAGTAGGTTATTTGCCTTAGTTAAGGTTGGGTTAGGAGTATGGACGGGAGTGAAACTAGGATTTGGTTTTTGAGGTGTGTTTGAGTTAGTTAGTCGCCAGCTATCTCCGATTAGGGCATAGCTTTGACCTGCTTGACAGGCAGGCAAGGTCAGTTCTTTTAAAAGTTGTTCTTTAGCGTTAAGCAGTTTTATCTTGTCTCCACTATTGTTGAGTATGGTTTTGTTAAGCTCAAGCACTTGATACTCATTTGGTTTGGTAGTGAGGTTAAACTCAAGTTTGTTTTGAGTTTCATCTTCTAAGGTTAGTTGGGTTAAGACCGTCTCTGTCATCAACCAGTAGATCTCTAGCCATTCTGATTGGTTTTTTTCTGGGCAGGCCATTATTTCGGTTAGTTTGAGGTCTTGAGCTTTTAAGAGGTAGAGAGTGGGTGTAGGCGAGCTGTTAGTTGGGTTGACTGTAGGGTTTGGGGTTTGAGTTAATTTTGACTCTGGCGTTGGTGTTAGTTTTGGTGTGGGTGTCGCTGACTGACTAGCTTTAGGTGTGGTTGTAGGCGAGATTAAATCTACAAGGCTAGGGCTGATTTGGTTTGGAGACGGTTCTTGCCAGCCAAAACTTGCCGGATTTACCCTGGTTAAGGTGTAACTTTTACCTTTGCTTGTTTGGCCAAATTGCACCTGATCGATCAAGCCCCCTTTGGAGTCTTTTAGGCTTAAGGTATCACCAGAGTTGTTTAGTTTGTTAGTGGGCAGAAAGACAACTTTTGTTTGTTTGGGGTCTAAAGTAAGCTCAAACGTAAGCAACTTGCTTGGTTGGCTAAGCTGATCCCAGGCCTCTAGGTTTGTTAGCTTAACCGTTTGATTAGTTAAATTAACAAGCTCAAACCACTCTGGCTGTCCTTCTGTTGGATTAGGGTGGATCTCGCTAATGACTACTTGAGCTTTGACTGGGGTAAAAAGACCGCTGACAAGTGCAGGTATAGTGATCGTCAAACCTAAAAAAAGCTTTTTTAGGAGGTTGTTTTGATCTTGCATTATTATTTTTGATAATTTTAATTATTTTAAGTAATAGTTTATGTCTTTTTTATTACATAAAGTGTAACAAAATAATATTAATTTATAGATAAATTAATTAAACTAGCAATAGAATACTATTGTTATAGTATGATGTTAATAACCCACTTAATAAAAAAATACTATTGATAAAAATTAGCTAAAAGGTTATAATATCTAGTTGAAACAACAGCTTTAAAGGCCCACAGCTCTAGAACTACCCTAAGGTAGGTTGAGCTGCGGGAGTTTGGGTCAAGCAGCCCCTTGTAGCCAGCAAGCTATAGGGGGTTTATTTTTTAGCACTTAGTGGTTAACATGGAGATACCAGGAGACTAACCCGCCTCCATGGTCAATTTTAACATAACGAAGTCGGCAACCACCACTTCCAGTAAAACTACCTCGGTAGAGTGTGCCGTCAGCAACAGCTTTAACCGTTAAACTTGAACCTCTAATATCAATGCCGTTGTGGTGGGTGTAGACTCGCCTAACCCAGGTATGGCGAGTTGCCCAAGTAGAACCAAAGCCCTGCAGTAGTTGAATTGGGCTGTTTAGAGGCCAAGTCCAGCTACCACTAGGATTAGCTGGGTCTCCGTCACCGCTGCCGCAACTACTGCCTGAGCAGTTGCTGATACTTACTCCGGATTTGAGATAGGAAAAAGGATTTTGGGCTACTTTATTCTTTGTAACCATAAAGTGAAGATGGCTACCACTAGAATTGCAGGAAGGTCCAGAAATGATGCTGGCTATTTTCTCCCCAGCCTTAACTGGTCCAGAAGAGACCTCTTTTCCTCCACCAGAGATGATCGATTGGATAGCTTGAAACTCAGCAATAACGGCAGCCAGTTGGTTTTGATAGATGCGCTCTGATTGTTTGGTTTGAGCCAAGACCTTCTGTTGGGCTGCCTTTTGACTTGCCAACTCTTGTTTTTGTCTTTCTAACTCTTTTTTTTTAGTTTTTAACTCAGTTTGAACTAGCTCCTTTTTCTGTTTCTGTTGATCGTATAGCAACCGTTGAGTCTCGGCTTTTTTCATTAGATCGGCGGTCTGCTTGCTTGCCTCGTCCAGATAACGCTGTTTTAAAAAGATAGACTTGAGGTTATCTGCCACAAAGGGAATAGAGATCGCCGAAAGTCTACTGCGCTTATAGTGCGCCTGAATTCTTTTTAGGAGCATGTCGGTTAATCTATCGAGGGAGAAGTTTAGATTATCGATCTGATTGCTTAAAGTGGCAATTTCATTTTCTAGCAAGGAGATGTCAGCTAGGGTTTGTTTGATTTTTAACTGTTGCAGGTTAATCCGGCCGTTTATCAGGCTGATCTCATTAGCCAGGGTAGACTTTTTGGACTGAATTTCTTTGAGTTTACTTTCCAAGCATGACTTTTTTTCACCCAAACATCTTGCATACTCCAAGTCATCCCCCTTTTTTACTTCGCAGTTTAGGTTGCAGCTTGAGACGGCCAAAGCGGGGGTGGGAGTCAGGTAAAAGAGAAGACTTAGTAAGGGTAACGCTACCTTAACCACTGAGTAAGCGGTAAAGCGAGTTAAGTTTAACTTCATCTTTTGATTAAACGATTGACAGCAAGCATGCCGGCAAAAGAGCCAAGAATAACTCCTATTGTGGTGCCGATACCAAAGTAGCTGATGATCAAGCTAAGGCTAAGTTGGGGATTAATGCTTAGATTGAGAGTTTTGACTATGTTTGGCCAAGAGAGATAGATGATTCCTCCTGAAATAGCAAATCCGATGGTCGAACCAATCAAACCATAAAGTGCTCCCTCGAGAATATATGGCTGGCGAATAAAGTTGTGATGAGCCCCCACCAAGCGCATTACCTTGATCGACTGTTTTTTGCCGGCAACTTTTAGAGCGATGATTACCACCATGGTCACAAAAGAGATCAAAGCCAAGATTGCCACCGCAATTAGGCCGGCAGTTTTAACAGTGTTAATGGCTTTAGCCAAGGTTTTGATCGCGTCTTGTTGGTAGACGACATCATCGATGACATCGAGTTTGTTCAGCTCAGACTTGATTTTTTCCAGATCTTCTATCTTATAAGTAGAAACTTCTATACTAGCTGGCAGAATATCTGCTGTTACAAGCTCCAACAACAAAGGTTCATCCTGATTTTCTTCTTTATAAAGTTTAAGTGCTTGAGACTGAGTAATCAGAGTGACCTGCTTAGTATAGCTTAGGTTTTCTATCTGATCTTTAACTTGTTGTAGTTTTTCTTTAGGGGTGTCCAGTTTAAAAAAAGCCACTACTTGGGGTTGTGACTCGATCTCTTGTAGCATGATGTTTGTGGTGTAGATAACAAAAGAGACAGTGTAGCCGATAATAAAGGTTAGGCTCATCATCACCACTACCAAAAGTGATTGGTAAGGCGAACGCCTGATATTTATGAAAGCGTTTTTGAGTGATTTCATGATGTTTTTTTAGTCTTTTGTTTTGATTTTGCTTTGGTACTTTTTGTTTTTAGACGACTTTTTTTCTCTGGAGGTCTTGGTTTTTGGTTTTTCTTAGACGTTTCCAAGTCGGGTTCCTTCTTAGGTTTTGCTATGGAATCTTTTTGATTTTTAGCTGGTTTTTTAGCTGTGGGCTTAGAGTCTGATTTGGATCTAAACTTAGTAAACAGTTGTGCCCACCAAGGTTTTTGACTAATTTTTTTAGTTTTTAGCTTATCTAAAGCGAGAGTAAGATCTTTTGGTTTAGAGTCAGAAGTAATTGTGCCTTTATCTAGATGAATCACCCTGTCTTCCTTAAAAAGATCGACGATAATCGGATCATGGGTGGCTAAGATTAGGGTGGTTCCTAGGCGGTTAATCTTTTTTAGAATCTGGGCAATCTCCAGTGAGGTTTGAGGATCGAGATTACCGGTTGGTTCGTCGGCAAAGATAACTTCTGGGGCTAAGGCTAGTGCTCGGGCAATACTCACTCTGCCAGCTTCTCCTCCAGAAAGCTGACTGGGAAAAAGTCCCTCTTTGCCCTCGAGTCCAACCAGTCGAATTAGATCATCAACCCGTTTTCTGGTCTCGTGATAACTTTTGCCAACCACTTCGAGGGGTAAGGCGATGTTTTCCCAAGTGGTAAGCTCGTTTATTAGTAGAAAATCTTGGTAGACCACCCCCACTCGTCGTTTTAAGAGATGGTTTTGATCCTTGGACAGTTGACTATAGATTAGTTCATCTAGATAGATCTCTCCCGCTTCCGGCATATACTCTCTGGTGATAAGCTTCATAATGGTAGTCTTGCCGGCACCGCTTTTGCCGGTTAGCACCACCGCTTCACCTGTTTCGATTAAAAAGTTAAGCTCAAACACTCCACAGTCGCCTGGATAAAATGAGCGGGTGACTTTTTCAAAGATTATCATAGGCATCAACTAGTGTAACGATAAAAATTAACCCTTGCAAGTCGTAAAGGGTGTTGGTTATACTACCTGTCATAGATGAAAAAACTAGACCTTACCCAACCTTCAGAGCCAGAAGTAACCCAGGAAACCCTCCAAACATCGCCTGAAGTTAAAGCTCAAGCTAAGCATCCAAAGCTTGGTTATCTTTGGGTGGCGGTAGTCTTGATGGTGAGTTTAGGTCTAGGAGTAGCTACCGGTCTAGGAGCTGCCAAGCTGTATAGTCAAGATAAAGCTAACTCATCTCAAGCCCCAATAACTCAAGTACCTGAGAAAGATCAGATTAAGCCAGGAGACATTTTTGGGAGTGAAGACGCGGTTTTTGCGGATGAAGCTGAAGGTTACTTGGAATCTGGCGGTATCGACGGTGAGGGTTCACATAAGCTGTTGCGTCCCGGTGGTCCGTCCCAAACGGTCTATCTTACTTCTTCGGTTACCGATCTGGACAAGTTTGTGGGTATGCAGGTAAGGGTGTATGGAGAGACCTATAAAGGTCAAAAAGCAGGCTGGTTGATGGATGTGGGTAAGGTTAAAGTAATTAATCCTCAAGGAGAGAAGCCGGCAGAGACCTGGGAACTTTAACTTATAAACTCTAACTAACACCTATCCAGTATCCAGTATCTAGTGTTCAGTATCTAGTATCCAGTATCTAGTATCCTACATCTTATAACTTTATTTCTGCCTGAATGAATTGATCCAGATCCCCATCTAGTACGGCCTCTACATTGCTTGTCTCTACTTGAGTTCGAGTGTCTTTAACAAGTTTGTAGGGATGAAGGACATAGTTTCTTATCTGGTTTCCCCAGCTAGCAGTAACAAACTCACCTTTCTCTTGAGCAAGTTTTTTCAACCTTGCTTCTTCCTGGCGTAAAGCAAGAAGACTTCTTAACTTTTCTAAAGCTCTTTCTTTGTTTTGAACTTGACTTCTTTCTTCGCGCGACCTGACCACGATACCAGAGGGTTTGTGTCTTAACTCAACGGCAGTGTTAACTTTGTTTACGTTTTGACCACCGGCGCCAGAGGAGCGAGAGAACTTCCACTCTAAGTCATCTAAAGACAGCTTAACGGTCTTGTCTGTTTTAGGAATTAAAGGGCTAACCCCTACTAAAGCAAACGAGGTTTGACGAAGGTTGTCGGCATTAAACGGACTTCGCCTGACCAGTCGATGGGTACCGCGTTCATTTTTTAGATAACCGTAAGCGTAGGGTGAGTTAATGACAAACTCAGCCGCCTTAATACCAGCCTCATCGCCTCTAGACTCGCTGATCTGTTTAAACTGCCAGCCTTTTCTTTCAAAGAAGCGAGTGTACATTCTTTTTAGCATCTGAGCCCAGTCCATAGCCTCGGTTCCGCCAGCCCCAGAATGAATCGAAAAAAGTGCCCCCAGTTTATCATAGGGTCCAGAAAGGTACTGCTTTAAAGTCAGCTCTTTAACGAGTTTGGATAGTTGGTTAAAGAGCTTGTCTGCCTCTTCTTGCCACTGCTTGTCTTCTTGGCTAAGTTCGTAAGCGGCTTTTAGGTCGTTAGTTAGTTGTTTAAGCAGGTTAGCTTCATCCAGTTGGTTGCGAATAAGGGCGATCTCTTTAGTGACTGCCTCGGCTTCATCTGTCTGCCAAAAACCAGACTGCATGGTCTTTGCTTCCAGACTTTCAAGCTTTTTACTTAATCGATTGGTGGGTATCTTTTCTACTAAAGCTTGGGCTTTATTGATAAGCTCTTTGGTGGTGGGACTGTTAGTTTTACCTGTTGCCATGGTGAGTTAATCTTACCATATTTAAAAAAACTCAACTTGAGTTATAATTCGGTCATGAATTTTTATTATCTGGCAGACGATCAGACAAGCTATAGTTACAATAGAGAGGTGCTGCTTAGACAAGCCGCTAAGAGCTTGAAGGTTAAGTTTGTTCCTATCATTGCCAATCAAGTTAGCGTAACCCGGCTGCCGGCTTTAAAAAAAGATGACCTTTTATATCGAGCAACTCCGGGCTATAGATCAAAACTAATAGAAAAGATACTTTTGAGTTACTCTCCGGTCACTTTTTATCGTGATGTTAAATACGGTTTGTTAGAGAAAAGAATCTCCCCATTTTTTTATTTGTCTAGCTCTGCAGTCCCTACAGTTCCTTTTTTAGGAGGTTTGCCAAGAGATAGAAAAGAGGCTAAGAAGTTTATGGAGTACCTAGAAGGTCCTCCTTTAACTTTTAAGATTGTTGGCGGGTCGCATGGGGTTGGGGTGATCAAGGTAGACTCTTTTGACGCCTTTATCTCTTTGGTGGATTTTTTAAGATCAACTTTGTCGTCGTCAACCACCGTTTTGGTACGCAAGTATATAAAACATCAAAGACAAGCCAGGTTAGTGGTTGTAGGAGATCGAGTTGTTGCTGGGCATGTTAATCTTAAATCAAGTGATTTTCGCACCAATGTTGAAGAGAAGAAAAGAAGGCGAGAGGTGGTTGCTTTTGATAATAAAGTGCAGCAGGTAGCTGTTGCGGCCGTCTCATCTTTGGGGTTAGAGTTAGGAGGTGTGGATGTCTTATTTGAAGAGAAAACAGGCAAGCTTTACGTTAGTGAGGTAAACTTTCCTTTCTATTTTCCCACAACTCAAGAATTAACAAAGATTAATATAGCAAGGGAAATGATTGCTTATCTAGTTCAGAAGTCAAAGAGAAGTTGATTACCTCATCTTTTTTAAGGTTTAAGACCTTAATTTTCTTCTGGTTATTTAGGTTGGACTTAATAGTATAGCTAGTAGCAGGTAGGCCTGGCTGTTTGAATAAACAAAGCCTGGGTTCAAACTCTCCTTCGGTCAGTCGGATAACAGCGGTAGTTTTTGACTCTGGTTTAGTCACCACCAAAAAACCCAGTTGTTGAAACAGGCTGTCGTTATAGCTTACTTGCTCCTTATCGATCTTGGTTGGTGGTTTATTATTAACGCGGACCTCTTGAACTTGCCAAGTTGAATCTGTTAAGACTCGTTGGTAGTTTACGTACTCGTTTTTACCTTTTTCTGCAGCCTTGGCTCGGTTATTAAAGAAAAGCTTGATAGTCAGTTGGGGTTTAGGTTGATCGCTAAGCTCAAGTTGGACTTCACGACTAACATAGGCGTTAACCTTGTTTATCCCAACATTGGACTCGATTAGAGCTAAGTCTAGACACTGAGAGTGATCAGTCAGTCTGTTTGTTAGCTTGAGTTTATCAAAGAGTTTCTGCCAGGACGAGTCTATCGAGAAAGCTTGCAGGTCTTTTTCGACCAAGGCGTCTTTTAGCAGGTTTATAAACTGCTCTGGTTGAGACTTGATAGCTTGAGGTAGCTTTAAGGTTAGCTGGTTTAGCACCAGACTTAAAAGGTGTTTTTTGGTCTGACTTCCAGGAAAGAACCGACCCCTTTCTTGAAGTTGGCGGTCAAAGTTGCTAGGGGTAATCAGCTTTTGGTAGTCGGAGATAAAGATAGGTCCGGTAAATTTTAGGAGCTTTTTAGCAAGGTTGTTGTTTAGAAAGAATACGCCCTGAATCTGAGTTTTATCTCCCAAAGCAAAGTAGGCTAAAACTTGTTGAGCTGAGGTGGGAAAGTCCGCGTACCAGTTCGAGTCTGGGAGTCTTAACCCTCTGTTAGCGCTTAAGTACTCTTTCACTCCAACTGGCGGTTCGACATAGCCCTGAAACTGACCGTCGGCATCATAGATGTCTTCCACTCTTATCTCACTTAGCTTGCCTTGATCAATCGTGACCAAGGCGTATGAACCCATAAAACCACCAGTGGCGCGAAGCTCGTTTGTGTTTTGGAAGATAACCAGCCAAGTCTGTTTTCTGGTTGCTAGCTCGTGTGCTATCTTTTTTAACTCGGTTTTGTTTTCCACTAAAAAAAGAGCCGTTTCTTTTAAAGGTAAAAGGGCTTGATGATTGAGTCTTTTTAAGATTGGGAGGGTTAGGTTTAGTTGATCTAACCAGTTAGGTAACTGATTTATAAACAAAGATAGATCAAGTTGAGTTAGGTCTTTTTGATTAACTAGATCTGGTAAGCTTTGACTTAGCTGGTTTTCGAGCGTTAGGCCTGCTTCAGCAGCTAGCACCAGCTGACTCTGATTAAGGGTGACCAATTTTAAGGGGGTAAGTAGCTTTAAGGCTAGCTCGGTGGTTTTTTTAGCTTGATAGAAGTCTTGTTTTTTTAGAAGCTTAAGAGAATAATAGCTAAGTCCAAGCACCATCAAAAAGTTGATCAAAAAAGCCAAGCTTCCCACCGCTACTATAAGGGCCAGCTTTCGCCGCCAGGTAGATTTACTCATGAGTTTTATTCTACTTAACTATTTGGGCTAGCTCAATTTTATCGCCTACTTTAAGTTGCTTCACCACATCCATACCAGAAATCACTTCTCCAAAGACTGCGTGTTTACCATCAAGCCACGGGGTAGCCCCAAAAGTAATAAAGAACTGACTCCCACCAGTGTTAGGTTGACCGGTGTTTGCCATCGAAACGATGCCGGCTTTATCGTGTTTAAGTTCAGGAGAGAGTTCGTCGGCAATGGTGTAACCAGGACCGCCTGTGCCCCAAGCTGCTTGTTTGGTTTTATCTTTGGTGAGCGGGTCTCCTGTTTGAGCCATAAAGTCATCTATTACTCGATGAAACAAGATTCCGTTATAGAAACCTGATTTAACTAGATGGAGAAAGTTGGCGGTGGTTAGCGGGGCTTGTTTGCGAAACAGGCGAATCACGATCTCTCCTTTGGTGGTTGTAAGCTTAACCTCTTGACCCTCTATAGGCTCAAAGTCTTTTAGGGTTTTAGTCATGCCTTGCCTTTCTTTGGTGGTTTTACTTAAAGTTTCTTGGGTTTCTGGCTTGGTTTTAGGCGGTTGGGTTGGACTGATAAACTCAAGTGAGACTTGACCGGTTTTATCTAGAGGCTGACTGCAGCCACTTAAAACTAAACCGGTGCCAATGATAAACAGTAGTAGGGCTGAAGGTTTTAGTTTGATTTTCATCTTATTTTCTCCTTACATCATACCGAATAAGGTGGCGAAGGAAAACAGCCGGCGGATCTTCAAGTAACACTTGTTGAAACTCTTGATATATCTTAGTTCTTTCTTTAATGTTTGTGGTCTGACGGCCTTTTTCTAACAAGCTATCAACCCGGATGTTTTTATAGTGGGTGAAGTTGGCTGGTTCACCAGAATGCCAGAGATCATACTGATCAGGATCCGGAGGAGACTCTTGTCCAATTAGAAGAAGCTGGAAGTTTTGCTTATCTGGAAAGTTATTAATTCTTATTTTGAGTGAAATCTGAAGGTTTTGACACAGTCCCTTATCCTCATCTTTAATTTTTTTGCTTTCTTGGCAGGCTAAGACAGCCTTTTCACCCAGGTCTTCTAGATCTTTCTTGATTTTTTCAGCTTCGGTGACAAACAGAGTGGTGGTGGTTAGTTCAAACTCAAGCGGTTCATGTGGTAGCTCGGTCAGTAAGTTGTCGATTGCCTTTTGATCGTTTTTATTATAGAGCTTAACTCCAGAGAAATAGGCCCACGAGTTTGGACTAATTGGGCCTGAAGCTCTTAAATCTCCATAGTCTTTCTCGATAGCATAAGCTATAGCTTGACGAAGATTTTTACTAAAACGAGGATCGTCAAGATTAAAGAACATGGCTAGATACTGATCGTACTGCACCTTTTCTGTTACTTGGACCGTAGACCAACCAAAGATCTCATGATGCTTAGCTAAGTCTGGCAAGATATCAACTTGACCGGCTTTGAAAGCCTCGACTGCTTCTTTTTCAGTGAGATAGAAGTGGTAAGTGATCTCTTCGGTTGGACTTGAAAGGTCTAGTCTACGAATCAGGTTGCCTCGTTTTTGGTAGTTGGTTATCTTATAAGGACTGATACCAATCAAGGTAGGTTTTTTGAAAAACTTAAAAAAGACTAACTCTCCTTTGCGGAAGATAGGTTTGTCAAGCTTGGTGGGAAAGGGGGCAAAGGGAGTTGGGAGTTTAAAAACAATGTCATAAGGAGTAATGATAGTTTCTACGTTAGGAAAATGATAGTTGATATCTTGGGTTTTTAAAGGTTTACCATCGTTCCAAACCAGATTATTTTTTAAGATAAAACGATAACTTAGTCCCTCTTGTTCTATCGACCAGCGACTGGCTAGTAATGGTTCGACAGACCCGTCTTCTTCTACCTTGGTTAAGCCTTTTGAGAGTTGTTTTTGAACTCTTAGAGGTAAGTTATCTAGAGTATATGCTCCAATAAGACCGATATAAAGATGCTTGCCGGGTTTTAGTTTAGGGAAGATAAATGAAGTAAACAGCGAGAGCACAACAATGCTGCCTATTATCGAGACCGCCAGTATCAGTCCATACTTTTTTAAGTAAGCGGTCAAATACCAATAGAGTTTGCGCATAGGTGGTTAAGCGGTTCTTAGAATCAGAATGCCCAAGATCACAAATAGAGTAACGCCAACGTAGGTAAAGTAGTGAAGCACCTTTTCAAAACCCCTTCTGGTGTGGTAACTTTGACTCGTGGCTCCCCACAGAGCACCGCTAGTTGAGCCTTGAGGTTGAAGTAGAATTGCTACTATAAGAAGGAGTGAGAGCACTGCTTGAACAGCAAGAAGTAGTTTGTGTAGATTCATAGTAGTTTGCCTTTTGAGTTTTAATTATACCAGTTTTTCCCAACTTGTGTTTATTTTGCTACGTCTTTGGCTCTGGTTTCACGAATCACTGTGACCGTAACGGTGCCTGGATACGTTAGGGTATTTTGAATCTCTTCTTTGATCTTTTGACTTAGCACAACGACATCCTCATCTTTGGTTTTTTCTGGTTTGAGTAAAACTCTAATCTCTCTTCCGGCTTGGATAGCATAGGCTTGCTTCACTTCATTATGTTTGGTGGCGATCTCTTCTAGCTTGGTTAATCGAGCCACATACTCATCGTAGTTTTCATAACGAGCTCCTGGTCTGGCTCCAGAGATGGCATCAGCGATGTAGACAGCCATCTGTTCAGGACCTGAAAACGGCTCATCTTCATGATGTTGAGCGATAGCATCGATCACACCTTGAGGTAGGCCGTACTTTTTAGCGATCTTAACTCCCAGTTCAACGTGAGATCCTTCGGCTTCATCCGCTACCTTACCAATATCATGCAAGAGACAGCCTAACTTAACCGTTTCGACATCCAGGCCTAGTTCGCTGGCTATCTTCATGCCGATGCGAGTTTCTTCTAAAGTGTGAGCTATTAAGTTTTGACCGTAAGAGAAGCGATACTTAAACCTGCCAAGCAGCTTCACTAAATCAGGGTGAAGATTGTAAACTCCCACCTCGTGGCAGAGTTTTTTGCCAGCTTCATAGATAGTTTTGTCTATCTCTTTTTTAACCTTGCCGACCACCTCTTCAATTCTAGCTGGCTGGATACGACCATCTTTAATTAACCTTTCCAAAGCGATACGAGCAATCTCTCGTCTGACCGGATCAAAACTGGAGAGTCTAACCTCGGTTGGAGAGGCGTCTAGATCCACATCTACGCCGGTTACGCGTTCGAAGGCATGAATGTTTCTACCAGACTTACCGATAATCTTACCTTTGGTTTCTTCGTTTGGCAACTGGACCACGGAGATGGTGTACTCTGGCACATAGTCGGTAGCGCCATACTTCATGGCTTCAATAATAATTTCTTTGGCTTTTTCATCAGCTGCTTCGCGAGCTTCCTCTTCTTTTTGCTTGATAATTTGAGCCATCTCTTTGGTGGCTTTTTGCTTGATGGATTCAAGTAGCTTGTCTTTGGCTTCTTCTCTGGTAAGACCGGCAACCTCCTCTAGTTTCTCAATCAGTTGCGTTCTGAGATCTTTAACCTTAAGGCGTTGCTCCTCAAGTTCCTTGGCTTGGTCTTTGAGTTTCTGCTCCCGTTGATCAAGTTGCTCAAGTCTTAGATCTATGCGATCAAGTTTTTTATCTAGCGAGCGTTGTTGCTCCTCTAGAGAGCGCATTAGTTTTCTAGATTTAGCCTCAGCTTGAGCATGAATCGAGAGGGCTTCCGACTTTGCCTCGACAATGATCTCTCTGGCTTTAGCTTTAGCTTCGCGAATGATTTCTTTGGCTTGAGTCTGAAGTTGATGATTGGTAACCAGATCATTTGAAGCAGTTGTTGACTCAGTTTTTTTTGTAGGTATTGTTGGTTTTTGATTTTTATTTCCTTGAAATCTTGATGGCCTAGGACGCTTAAGTGCTTTTTTGGGTTTTTTAGCTGATTTCGTTGGTTGTGCAAACAGGCTAGATAGATTGCTAAAAAATGTCATGTCAAACCTTTCTTTTAACTTAAGGCCAAACCTGAAAAAACTAAGTAGAGATGTAGACTTGAAAAGAGTAAAGAGGTTTAGGCGAAACTTCAAAAGAAGTCAATCAACCTTTAAGGAAGCAGACTCCTTAGG
>WFTH01000015.1 GCA_015485595.1 Candidatus Microgenomates bacterium | reverse complement strand
TTTGTTGACAAATCTTTATGAAAAACGCTTTAATTTTGCATGACACCGGTGGCGACTCAAAAGAAAACTGGACGCCATCTAAACCTTGCCGATTCTATATTGTGCGTCACGGAGAGACGGAGTGGAGTTTTTTTTCTAAAAGAGACAAAAGGGATTAACTTGACTAATACTTCTGTTTAACTACCCATCTATCTCGCTATCCGAGTTAGTATGCCACCAAGGTAGGAAAAACTTTAAGATCTTATTTATCTCTGCCTGAATTTTTTTCAGTAATGTTTGCTGTTTTTGGATTACTTTTTCTTGTTGGCTAACTTTTTCTTCTAGTTGCTGAACTTTTTGATTAATCTCTGCTATTTTTTCTGGTTGGGGAGGAGTAGTTGAAAGTGTTGGCGTTATGTTTGTAGTTAGTGGCGCTGGTGAAGGTGAGAAAACTGTTTTTGGTACGATATTAATGGGTGTAGTAACAGTGGTCAGCTGATAACCATCGATAGTTTTTGCGGTAACAGACAGATTAGTGGTGCCGAGTTTAAGGCCGATAAGTTCTGCAGCTACATTGCTGTTTGGGCAAGGGTTTTTCATACTAGAGTACTCACAATAGTTACCGACCAGCACTTTATTATCTAGAATTTTAAGTATGTGCTTGTTAGGTTTTTCTTCCCAGTCAAACACTACTTCACCTAGATAGTTAATTTTATTTCCATTTTGAAAAAGCCATACTTCTGCTGGCGTATTAATACCTTGCTCAATGGTAGCAAAGTGATATTTTGGATTAAACTGAATCTGCCAACCATTAGGGTCCACGTTTACGTCAAAGCTGGTTCGAGCGATCTCCAGATTTGAATTTTTTAAGGCCCTAACGATTATCTTAGCATGACCAGGACGCACTGCTCTCAAATCTGCTTGGAGGTTAGGGCAAGGTGAGTAAATACCATCCGGACAGTAAGTATTGCTACCATAGTCTTTAATATAAACAATGTTTCCTGAATCTGAGTTATTGCTATCTACAGACCACTCGTAACGCACATCAGCTTGATCTTTTACTAGTTGGTGATTTTTATCGTAGAGTCTAACATAGACAGTGTGAGCCTCTGACGGTAGATGCACTCTGGTATTGATCACACTTTTGTTTGGTTCCAGGCTGTAAGTGTTGCTTAAGTTCATAAAAGCATTAAACTCACAGTCTTTGCAGTAGATCTCTGCTTTGCCATCTTTACTTACAAACCTTCTTTCATAACTGTAGTCCTTATGACCTGGTAAACTAGAAACGCCATTGCCGATAGCATCGGTAGTGTTATAGAAAATCCACTCGCCTTGTTTACTACCATCATAGGTTCTTAGATCATAGACCTCCCACTCTCCCGTGGTTGGTTTCATCCTAAAGTAGATATAAAACCGCATCGGGACGTTTTTTTCTGTCCAGTTGATTTCTAAAGTAGTGTATTTTTGATCCGGCTCAGAGGGGTCGGAGATAAACTCCGTTGGTCCTTGAGCATAAAAATACTGATTGTTGATTTTAATCCAGAAGTCACTAGCAGAAAAGTAAGCGTATTCTGTTTGCCATTTAACTGGGTTAGAAGCGTAGACTTGGTTAGGGAGTTGGAAAGTGAGAAACACAAAGAAGATAAAAAGTGCAGAGCTTGCAGTAATTAATGACTTAATAGATGTTTTTAGCATAACAACTGCTAATTATAGGATATTTTTTACAAAAATCAACAAGCTGATTCATTTTTAACTTTTCTTTAAAAGGTTAATAAAACTTGCTATTATAAAAGACATAAACGTGAAAGGATTCAAACATGTCAGAAAAACCACGATATGAAGTTGTAGGTGCTTCGAATTTTAGGCTACCTTATAAGTCTGAAGTGTTTTTAGAAGAGACGGAAGTTGGTCATGATGTTGATCCAAGGGGTTTGGACAATTCTATTAGAAAAAGAGAAGAACCGCAGTTTGCTTTTCTAAAAGAGGTTGATGAAAAAATGGGTAGGTTAGGTTCTGAATGGATAGCGAAGTTAACGCAACTTGAAGAGGAAGGTGAACTGACAACTTGGTACATTCAGGCTTATAGAGTGGCGTTAATGGGGGAAGTATCTAGAAAATCACTCGAGAAGTTGGTGGGGCCGGTAGTTACAGAGTTGGTAGGTCAGATGGTTTCAGGTTCAGGCAGTACTTGTCTGACTATTGAGCTAGACCAAGAAGACTGGTCGCTTTACCAGAAATTGAGTCAAACGGGGGAAGAGTTACGCCGTATTTTGATAGAGGTAATAAAAAAGCCAAACTTAGTCTGGCAGGTAAGTTATGTCTTAGGAGACTGGGTGAAATCTGTTAATGTTTATTCCAAGACCTTTCCTGGAGTGGAAGAACGAGTAGTAGAGAAACTCAAAAGGGAGGGGAAAGAAATTGATCAACGAGAGAAAGAACTGCTAAAAACATTTGAATCTTTACTGGTGGTAATGCGTTTGCGCAACTTGGTTTTTTTAAAAAGAAGGTCTTTGATTAACAGAGTTAAACGTTGGTCTAAAGAAAGTAGTCCGGGTGTGTTAGAACATGTTTTAAAAGACATCCTAAGATTAACCGGCTTAGCCCATGCTTTGGGCGTAATTGTTAGTGAGTTACTGTCTCGGGTCGTAGGCTACGTTAATGAGCTAGATTCAGTTGATGGTCAAGACTTACTAGATGAAAGTTTAATGGAAGTTTTTGAGGCGTTAGCTTTTATTCGTACAGGTGTTGGCAGATATAAAAGAGGAATGAGGGATAGATTTGGCAAGCCTACTAAGTTTATTAATTTAGCTAGCTCGTCTTCAGTATTACCTAACTATTTTGCCGAGGTCTTTGTGGCTCTTGTGCGGGGCAACGTAGACGCAGCCAGATTGGCAGTAGCAAAGCGCATAAAACAATACCCAGGTTCATATCCAGAAAGTGGCCGTATTAGCCAGGCATTTGTAGCTGAGATTGAGACACTTTCCTCACAAAAGGAGCCCTCAGAAAAGGTAAGGTTGTGGTTAGCTAGGAATGAGAGACGAAAAAGAGTGGGGTCAAAAGAGGAGGCTCGGTTTTTTGAAGATCTGCTTGGAGAAACTATTACTTTTGCTTCACCGACACGCGGGCCGATTTCTGGAAAAGTGCTTGAAGTTGTTAGGGGTTATCCCCCCATCAAGACGGTTTTAGTTCGAAATGAGCAAGATGGGCAAGAGGCGTTGAGTATTCAACGATTAATAAATGAAACAGGTAAGTCTAGAGAGCAGATTATGGAGGAGTTTGGTGTAGAGAAGGTATGGTTTGTTAAAGTGGAGATGTATGATAATGCTGGTTCTCGTATAGCCACTCAGTGGTATTATCCAGGCGATTTAAGACGTAACATGGAGCGCTTGTCTGGGGAAGTAGAAGATTTGGGGGGGATAAAGGCAAACTTAAAGTTTTAATCTGTAAACGTTTGTGTCCCGTTTTTTAAATCCTAGTTTTTGGTAAAACTTGTTCGCCGTCACACGGGTAGGG
>WFTH01000014.1 GCA_015485595.1 Candidatus Microgenomates bacterium | reverse complement strand
GGTTAAAACCTACCTAAAAAGATAGACTATCAATCCCTAGAAACTGCGTCGCCTTTAGAGCAAAAACCTCAAACTGACCAAAAAACATTGCCACCCCGGCAACAATCAAAAACGCTCCAGAAAAAATCTGCGCATACCTACTCACCCAAGCATACTTTCTTAAAACCGGAATCAACCTGTCAAAAAGTGCCGCCACGATAATAAACGGGATGCCTAACCCCAACCCGTAAGATACTAACAAACTAAATCCTTTCCACATCGACTCAGCTTGAGCCGCCCAAAAAAGAATCAGGGCTAAAATTGGACCAACACATGGTGTCCAAGCAAAGGAAAAAACCGATCCAGCCGCAAAAGACTGAGCACATCGATGATCCTGAAACTTACCATGAAGATCAAGCTTTCTTTCTTTGTTTAAAAAATTAAAAGCCGAACTTTTGAACACCCCCAAAACAAAAAGACCTAAAAATACAAACATTGCGCCTCCAACTTGAGTAACTAAGTCTTTGTAGGGATTAATCAAGTACATAAAACGTTGCAACATCATGCCTAAAAACACAAACGTGGCTACAAACCCGACTACAAACATACTTCCCGCTCTTACTACCTGAAAGCGCTTTCTTTTTGCTTCGTCTGTAGCTAACGAAACTCCAGATAGGTAAGCTAAGTATGTTGGCACTAAAGGCAAAAGACATGAGGCAAAAAAGGTGGCAAAACCAGCTATGAAGGCCACCCAGATGGTAACATTAGAAGTATTCAGTAATTCATCGAACATAAACATTTCAAGTTTACAGCATCTAGCATCCAGTATCCAGTATCTAGTATCTAGTATCTTTAATGATCAATTAACCAAATATACAAATAACAAACAATAACCAAACATCAATGGATCAATTGAAATAACGAATAATCAAATTCGAAACTCCAAACTCTTAACTCCCAACTCTCTAGATCTTCCCCACCAAATCTACTCCCGGTGTCAACGTTTTCTCGCCCGGCTTCCACTTAGCCGGACAGACAACCGCCCCATCATGATCATAAACAAACTTGGCCGCCTGAAGCTTGCGGTAGATCTCATCTATGTTTCTGCCGATTGAGTTATCATGCATATCAATCGCTACCACCTTTTGGTCAGGATTAATAATATAGGTTGCTCGCACAGACACGCCTTCATCCTCGATGTAGGTGCCAAATGTCCGACAAACCTTACCTGCCGGGTCAGCCCCCATGGGATACTTAACCTTTGAGATCGCCTTGGACTCGTCGTGCCAAGCCTTATGGACATAAGCAGTGTCGGTAGAAAAACTGACTATCTCTGCACCAAGCTTTTTAAAGTCAGCATACTTCTCTGCTGCATCTTCTAGCTCTGTGGGACAAACAAAGGTAAAATCAGCCGGATAAAATAAAAGCACTAACCACTTGCTTTTGTAATCAGACAACCTAGCCTTTTTAATCTCATCTTCATGATATACATCAAACTCAATGTCTGGAACAATCTCGCCGACTTTTAGCATAACGCCTCCTTTCTTTAAAAATAACCCTGTTAGTTTAGATTAACAGGAAACCCATTCTAGAACACTAAAGTTGGTTTGCCAACCACAAACTCTAATACCTTAGCGGAAGCGGCGGGATTCGAACCCGCGAAGCCCGATAAGGGCTCAGGATTAGCAATCCTGTGCAATTGGCCACTATGCGACGCTTCCAATTTTGTTAAAGACAACTTTTCTCAACTACTACCATCACCCCCCCCAATCCTGTGCAATTGGCCACTACCTGCCCGCAGTCGCAAAAAGCTCCAGCTGATGCAGGCGGGTGCGACGCTTCCTAAATTCCAGTGGTTATTATAACAAGTCTTTAGTTTAGAGTCAGCCCCAACCATCTCGTAAAAAACCTAAAAACCTGCTAGAATAAACTTAAGTATTTGATTTATTAAAGTAAAGATAAAGGTAAGTATGCCAAAAACCAAAACCTCAAGCTCAAAATCCACACTCAGCAAAAAAGTTACTAAAAAAACAACCAACAATAAGGAAAAGAACACCGGTATGGCAGTGCTGGCCTACATTCTCTTCTTCATTCCTTTATTAACCGACGCAAAAGATGACCCGTTCGTAAAGTTTCATGTTAAGCAGAGCCTGGCTCTTTTAATTATGATTGTAGCTTCTTGGGTCATCGGCATCGTCCCGATTATTGGCTGGATCATAGCCTTCTTAACACCCCTGTTGGTCTTGGTGCTCTGGATAATCGGTGTTATTAACGCAGCCAGTGGTAAACAAAAACCCCTACCTTTAATCGGAGAGCTAGCCGAAAAGATAGAGATCTAGCCAGCTTATGTGGGTCTTTGCTAAAAAAGTTAACCATAAACACTTAAGTAAACACGAGACCAAAAAAGAGGCGTTGTTACGTTTTTCTTTAGTTTTGGGCGTGTTTGTAGCTTACTTTCTCTTTGTCGCTTACAAGTATGGCGCCAAAGAAGGGCTACTGGTGGCTTGGCTAACTTGGTCGGCTTTTGTGCTGGGAACCCCGGTTGCAGATGCCGGCTTTTTAATCGACTTTCCGGTCAGACTGATCACCAGATTAAAAATGCTTTTTTCCGAGATCATGGTCTGGATTGTGGCTATTGGCCTAAATC
>WFTH01000013.1 GCA_015485595.1 Candidatus Microgenomates bacterium | reverse complement strand
TCATTAACTCAAGGTTTGGGTGATCGCAACTTAGACGAGGTTAAAGGTGATGGCATGATCTTTGTTTTGCCAGAAAAACAGGTAGCGCGATTCTGGATGAAAGGAATGCGGTTTCCGCTTGATTTTTATTGGCTAGATGAAGATGGCCAGCTGGTGGGTCAGACTCTTAACGTGCCTCCGCCCAAACCCGGTCAACCCCTTGAGTTACTACCGATCATCACCTCGCCCGAGCCGGCTTGGTTGGTGGTGGAAGTCGTCAGGTGATTTTAGACTACAGTCTAGTTTGCATTTATTAAAGTGAAAGCTGCCTGACAACTTAGCTTGACTCTAGTATACTAGAGGGTAGTATGCCTGCCGTTTCTTTACCTGCACCACCAAGCTCGCAGACATCAAGCACACCATCGGCGGTAGATGACCAGGTGGTTCAAGCAACAGATGGTCATGATTTTAAGCTGCCAGCAAAGGTTAAGTTGGATCTAGCCTTACAAGCTATAGACGAAGTCAGTCAACAGGCAGTGGGGGTGATAGCGCAACCAACTATCAACCAGTTAGCTCAAGATCAAACACTACCTGTATCGGCCAGAGGGGGTAAGGAGCGGTCAGGAGCGATCTCGCCAGAGGTAGCAGTGGTTGATGCTGGGGGTTTGAGCGCGATTGAGTACGAGCCAACACCAGAAGTGCCACCAGAGGTAGAGGAGTATGTTAAGCGAGTTGAGGATCATGCTGAGACTCTGTCCCAACCGATTGTGGTCGATGGTCAGCAGGTAGGCAGTGTCTTAAGTCATCACCCGACTCAGCCGGTAGTGGTTTTACCAATTACCGAGGAGGATGAGAAAAAGGCCAAGTTTAAAAGCCCAAAGTACAGCATTCGTTGGCTGGTAGAATGGAGCCATAAAATAGTAAAAAAGTTTGTCGGAAAAGTGATCTATAGGGTAGAAGATTGAAGATAAAAGATAGAGGATAGAAGATAGAAGATAAAAGTAGTCTAAAATTAAGCTCTTCCATCTTCAATCTTTCATCTTCTATCTAAAAATATCATGAACCAAGTACCAGATATAAACCAGCTAGCCGCTAGCATCATTGACTTTATCGGTATGATTTTTGTCTTGGTGGTGCTTTTGAGCATTATTGGTGTTTTTATTTACATGCTTTTTCAGTGGTTTAAGTATAGAAAACGTGAGAGTTATGCTCTGGACTTTGTAACCTTGTTGGTGCGAGTGCCTAGAGATAACGAGATTAAGATTGATGCCGCCGAACAGATGTTTACCGGACTTTACTCCTTAAAAAATTCTGGCTTGATTAAGTTACTCACTACTCCAGAACACATTATTACCTTTGAGATTGTAGCCATGAAAGAAGACATTGCTTTTTATGTAACCTGCCCTAAATCAATTCAAGATCTGGTAGAGAAACAGATAAACGGCGCCTACCCAACCGCTACCTTAAAAGAGGTGGATGAGGTGAACATCTTTTCTGAAAAAGGTAAAGTAGCCTTTGCCTCACTTAAGTTATCTAAGGGTAACCACTTTCCCATCAAGACCTACAAGGATCTCCCTACAGATGGTCTTTCGCTTATTACCTCAGCTCTCTCAAAACTTTCTGATGGAGAAGGAGCAATTGTCCAGATTCTTTTGCAACCTGCTTCAAGCAAATGGCAGAAAAAAGCCAGAAACTATGTAGCTAGTCAAAAGAAACGAGAGGCAGATCCAGAAAAAGCCACTTATGGTCATGATCCAAAAGAGATGGAGGCAGTGACTACCAAAGCAGAAAAACCAGGTTTTCACACCAGTATTCGGGTGGTGGTTTCGTCCACGAACGAGCATCTGGCAGAGACACACCTTAATAATATTGTTGGTGCCTTTGCCCAGTTTACTTCCAGCTATAACCATTTCAAAAAGGGTCGAATACTTTTTAAACACCTGTTTATGATCGACTTTATCTATCGTTATGCTCCTTTGTTTAATCGAAACGCCTCAATCTTAAATTCGGAAGAGTTGGCCACCATTATTCACTTTCCAAACAAAACAGTCGAAACACCCCACATTCGTTGGTTAAATGCTAAACATGCACCCGCTCCAGCCGAGATTCCCACCACTGGACTCTATTTAGGCAAATCGATCTATCGAGGCCAAGAAAGACCGGTCTACATCTCTCAAAACGATCGGCGACGCCATATGTACATCATTGGTAAGACAGGCACCGGTAAGAGTGAGTTTCTAAAAGAGATGATCTTGCAAGATATTGAGGCTGGTCGGGGGGTCTGTGCGATTGATCCTCATGGTGAGTTTGTAGAGGATATTTTACAGCTGATGCCCCCAGAGCGCGCCGACGATGTGATCTACTTTAACCCCTCAGACACTGAGCGGCCTATGGGACTTAACATGATGGAGGCAGATACCGAGGAGCAACGGCATTTTGTGGTCAGTTCGGTTATTGGTTTAATGTACAAACTTTATGACCCACATCGAACCGGTATTATCGGTCCTCGGTTTGAGCATGCTATTCGAAACGCCATGTTAACTATCATGTATCGCAAGGGCTCGACCTTTATTGAGCTGGTTCGAGCTTTAACTGATCAAAAGTATGTGGAAGAGCTTTTGCCAGAGGTAAAAGACCCGGTAGTTAAACGTTACTGGACCGATCAAATCGCTCAAACCTCAGACTTTCACAAATCGGAAGTTTTAGACTATATCGTCTCTAAGTTTGGCCGGTTTGTAACCAACAAGACTATGAGAAACATTATCGGTCAGCCAAAGAGCGCCTTTAATTTTAGAAAAGCCATGGATGAGCAGAAGATTATCTTGATTAATCTTTCCAAAGGCGTGTTGGGTGAAGAGGATGCAAAGTTTTTGGGTTTGATCTTGGTACCAAAAGTTCTGACCGCTGCGATGAGTCGTCAGGACATCCCAATGGAGAAGCGTAAGGACTTTTATCTTTATGTAGATGAGTTTCAAAACTACGCTACCGAAGATTTTGCTACTATTTTATCTGAGGCAAGAAAGTATCGTCTAAATCTAATCGTGGCTAACCAGTTTATCGGCCAGATAGATGAGGAGATCAAGAATGCTGTTTTTGGTAACGTGGGCACCTTGATCGCTTTTCGCGTGGGTGTGCCAGATGCGAACTTCTTGCAACATGAGTTTGCTCCCACTTTTAACGAAACAGATCTTACAAACATTGAGAAGTATCATGTTTATGTCAAGACAATTGTAAATAACGAACCGGTACCACCGTTTAGCATGTCACTTTATAAGGATATGGACGCAGTTAAGGCACGAATGAATCCTAAACAGGCGGAGATGATTAAAGAGCTTTCTAGACTTAAGTATGGCAAGGATAAAGAAGAGGTTGAACGGGAGATTGTTAGCCGAAGCAACCTCTAACAAACAGTTAGTATTTTTTAAACAAGGTTTAGTCTATGTTGGCTCGTTTTTTTAAGTTAATTTTGCTTTCAACGGTGATTGTAGGGTTAGGTTGGTATCTATTTTGGCGCAATCAAGTATCACAAACCCAGTTAGATTCGTTGGTAGTCGATCGTTCGTTAATTGCTTCACCCATTAAACAGTTAACTAAAGTGCTTAATGTTCATGCTTTGCCTCCTAGTCTGAATCAAGAGTCTTTTGCAACTACTATAGATCGGGGGGTTGAGAGTGTAGGTCGTCTTGAAAGTTTTATTCAGGGATGGGTCAAGGTCGACGAGAGTAAGGGTGAAAACTTGGTAGACAAAGCTGTTAAGTACAGTACTTACGTGTACTGTAAACAGGTGGTAGATGGGTGGGAGAAGGCCGAAAATTAGTTAAACAACTTAACACTTAAACAAAAATAAATCGCGTAGTCTCTTTTCATAATAGTTGTATAATAACTTTGTTGTTTACAGGTTGCGCGCATAGCTCAATTGGTTAGAGCACCAAGCTTATACCTTGGTGGTTCCAGGTTCAAGTCCTGGTGCGCGCACCACTTTTTACTTGTTGGTTAAATATTTTCAAGCAAAACATAGCAGGTGAAAACTAATGGCAGTTGTTGTTAGTGAAGGCAAGTTAGAGTAGTAGGAGTAAAACTGCCCCTACACCCAAGGTGGCAAACCCAACCTTAAACCACGTCATCCAGTCTGCCGCACCGGTTTCTGGTAAGGTGCTTGGCAGTGTTGGTTGAGTAGTGGTGGTTGGAGCACAGTTGACACTTTCTGGGTTGCTGTCAAGTCGACACCGACTTGAGCCATCATCTGTTTGGTAGCAGATGTAATTCGGGTTAGAGGTAGTACAGTCAGTGTTGGTTTTGCAGACCTTGTTACAACCAGGAGCCGGAGTAGCCGTAGGAGCGATAGTGGTCGTTGACTGAGCAACCAATGTAGGAGTAGTGCCTTCTGTAACAGTTGGAGTCCCTTCTGAAGGTGAGGGTGAGGCCGAAGGTGAAGGCGTGGTTGTGGCAGATGGAGT
Organism: Candidatus Microgenomates bacterium; assembly: GCA_015485595.1. GTDB lineage: Bacteria > Patescibacteriota > Microgenomatia > UBA1400 > PJMF01 > WFTH01. Next base: position 2,855 of record WFTH01000013.1, on the reverse strand, counting down.
AGCAGAAGGGGTAGCAGAAGGGGTGGCTGATGGAGAAGCACTTGGGGTCAAGGTTTCTGTAGGAGTAGTAGAAGGAACAGCCACACACCAATTAGCTGGCAAGCCACAGTCGTCTTCTTTATACTTACCAAACTTATTACAGTTAGCGTAGGTAAAGTTTTCTGTTTCTTGAGCACAGTCAAGCATGCGTTGATCGCCACTGATTTGGTAACGATGGATTCTAGTGTCAGCCTGCCAACCTCCACATTGATTTGCCTGATCAGCTTTAACTAGGTAGGGTGACTCAGCCACAATCTTAACTGTGTCCTTGTCGTTAAAGACTACGTTAACTCGACTTAAGACGTCGTTTATGTTTTGACCAGGTTGTAAACCGCAAACTCTGGCTTGAGGGTTTTTTGGGTCATTGTTATAGTCGTTAAAGTCAGCTGGTGTTGGACAGTAAAAAATGTAGGTGTCTACCTGAGCTCTCTCAATCTGGCTGTTGGTACGGGTTACCTCGATTAAAACTTGATACTTGTAGTCATTACCTATCTTAACTAACTTGTGTCCGGTGATAAGAGCTGTAACTTCTCCCTTGTCACCTGCCTGACAACTGGCTGCCTTCCCCCCATTTGCTACCGGTTTAAATCCAGTAAAGTCTTGAACGGGAGCAGAGATCTTATAAACTTCTGTAGCCGGACAGTAAGACTCGTTATTGTTAGAGGCTTGAGGTTTTGACTCTGGCGCGTTTGGTGCTAGTGAGACTTGTTTGTTTTGTTGTTGCTTTCTAACTGTCAAGATCATAGCCACAGAAAGTAGCAAAACAACAGCTAGTCCAACAACAGCCGAGATGACAAACCACGGCCTGATGGCTTTTTTTGCGGATGGTTGACTTATGTGGTTATCCATTTAGATCCTCCGACTTGTAATAGATCTTGCATCTAAACTGATACTCGCCCTCTCTGTCAAAGGAGATGGTGGTAGCACTGTTTTTACCGTCGTGAATAACCTCCCAGTTACCCCAGTTTTCAGAGTTTCCAGGCTTAACTCTTTTAAGTATTTGATAGTTGGCGTTTGGCGTACCCATGCACGAGATGGTGGAGGTGCCTTGATAAACCGGTTCTGGCCAGACATTTACTGCCTTGCATTCTGGAGTTTCCAGTAGCCCACTTGGTCCAGCTTTTTCGCAGTTTTCTTTTATGCGGAATGAGTTTTGAGTGCTTGGATGAGCTTTTTTACATCCTCCTTGACCATTATTAAGGTTTTGATCCCAAACCCAGTACTCATTTGGTGTAGCTTGAAGGTCACAAGTGCAGTCTTGTCCTCTGCAGACGGCAGCCTGACAGATCCCGTTCCAGCACATGTATTCACTAGCGGGTTTTCCTGGAACGCAGGCTTCATATGGCCCAACTCCCTCTGGACAAGGATTGCCACACTCAGCAGGAATAGTGGCAGCTGGGGTGGGAATAGTTATCTCTTTTTCGACCGAGCACGATTTATCTCTGTTGTTTGGGTTAGTGAGGGTGCATTTTATTTTGTGGGTGCCAGATTTATAGAAGGTAAACTTAGCGCTGTTTGTTTCTGATGAGTCAGTTAGCAAACGACTAAAGGCATTAAAACCACTGCCGCGATCAGCTGGAGTAGCAATCTCTAAAGTGGTAAGCATATTCGGAGTACCGATGCAGCTAATACTAGCAGCCGTGTTAAGGCGAGGATCAGGTGGTTGCACCATAACTCCAGGATCACCTGAAGGGGTGGTGCAGACAGGTTGAAGCTCACCCTTATTTGCTTCTTCGCACTTATCTTTATTTTTATAGCTGGGTTTTTCGTTTGGTGCGGCTGGAACACAAGCCTGCTGTGATTCATCCCACTTCCAGTAGTTTGTGTCCAGCGCTTCATCAACTTTTTCTGGATTGCAAGTACACTCTTGCCCGCGACAGACAGTTAGTTGGCAGACGCCGTTCCAACACATGTACTTATCTGTGCTATCCGGATAGCTGTAAGCGCAAGGTTCGTAGTTTTTATCGCAGGTTTTACCACAGTAGATGTCAACTCCATTACTGTCAAAACCTTGTTTAGGGGTTGGACTGGGAGTGGCCGTGGGTGGTGCAGCTGCTTGCTGTCTAACATCTTGTGACTGCTTACTGAGATAGTAAGCAGCGCTGCTTCCAACCACTACAACGAGCATCAAGGCGGCTGAAGCTACTAGTTTAAGACTCTTGCTGGCAGAGGTTTTTTTCTTTCCTCCAGGGGGGGTGCCGACATTAGCGCTTGGTTCGCTTGAGTTATTGGTGGCAGGCCCAACCTGAGTGATTGGTGGTGGAGGAGTAATGCCTCCGCCCACCATATCGGGCATGGGTGGTGTTTTGGGTGGTTGGTGGTTCTTGATTGCGGCCAAGCCAGAACCAACCTTGTAGGTTGGAGAAGTTAGTCCTGACTTGGTTACTGTTTCACTATTGCTACCACCATTAGGGCTATCGACGGCGGTTTTAACTATAGGTTGACCTACTTGACCGTCTTTGCTCTCCGGCTGAGTTTTTTGGATATGTGAAGGAGGCTTGACCTCGGTTTGGGTTTTTTCTTGAGCATTAAGAGTGTTGTTTGGGTTGGTAACGTTAATAGTGGTGTTGCTGTGGTTGGGGTTTTTGTTAGTCAAACCTACCAAACTCTGTCTTAAGATAGAGTGAGGTTGAGGTGGTTGATCTCCAGCAGGAGCTGGTCTGGAGTTGGTTTGGTCTGGTTCTGTAGGGTAACTTGCGTTCATGATTTCACAGTTACAAACGCCAGCTTTTTCTGGCTTACCTTTAAAGATACACAGTTTTAAACTCGTTTGTCAAGCTTAAAAGTTTATATTTGGTTTGGTCATGGTGTATGAT
>WFTH01000012.1 GCA_015485595.1 Candidatus Microgenomates bacterium | reverse complement strand
GGTCTGGATTGTGGCTATTGGCCTAAATCTTTATGCGCTAACTTTTAACCCAGAAATCTATCAGTCAAGCACGGTACTAAAGATTTTTTACCAGGTTTTAATCCAACCAGTGCCCTACTGGATCGTCATCTTAATCTCTGCCGTTGGCACCTTTATCTCGATTCACTTTGGTGATGAACTGCTAAGCAAGCGTCACCATCACGAGCGCAATTTCTACCATAAACATAAATCAAAGTATAAGTTGGTGTTGCTTATCTTCCTCTTTGCCGTCGTTCTGGTTATCTATCACGCAGTAGTTAAACAGCTAGGAGTTAATCTATGAAGATAAAAAAAGCCTTGATTACCGCCGCTGGTTTTGGCACACGGTTTCTGCCGATCACCAAGACTATTCAAAAAGAGATGCTGCCGATCTTAAACCGGCCGATTATTGACTACGTGGTAGATGACTTGGTCAAAGCAGGAGTAGAGGAGATCATCTTTGCGATCTCTGAACACAACATTCAACTCTTACACTACTATAGAGAAAACAGACGACTTTATGGTTACCTGAAGGCCAGAGGTAAGCTGTCACTTTATGATCAAGTCTCTGATCTTCATACCAAAGCTAAGTTCACCTTTATTCGCCAACCAGACAACGCGCCATATGGCACCGCCGTGCCGGTACAGTTTGCTAAAGAGTACTTAGTTAACGAAGAAGCCTTCTTTGTTTTTATGGGTGATGACTTTTTGTTTAATGCTAATGGCTTTTCTGAATCAAAAGCCATGCTTGAACTTTTTAATCACTCTCAAGCCGCTGGCGTGATGGCCTGTGTAAAAAAACCTAAGTCAGAGCTCTCTCGTTATGGAGTGGTTAAAATGAAAAAAGTTAATCAGGTAAGTTACTTAGAGTCTATAGTAGAGAAACCACCAGTAGAAAAAGCCCCTTCTAACCTAGTAAACATCAGTAAGTACATCTTAACCCCCAAAATCTTTAAGATCTTAAAAGACCAAAAACCAAATCCTGACTCAAACGAGCTTTACATCACTGACACCGTCACCGCTTTAGCTCAAGATGATAACGTTGCTATATATACCCCCCGGGGGTATTATCTGGATGGGGGTAACCCCACCGAGTGGCTTAAAGCTAATCTTTTAGTTGCCTATCATCAGCCAGAAGTATGGGAAAAAGTAAAAAAACACCTAGAGAGTTTAGATAAATCCTAAATTCCAAATCAGAAACCATGAACCCTTGACTACCATCAATGGACTATTAACCACTATGCTTTATTTTTCAGTTTTTAACTTTCAATTAAAACTAAGCCTATTCTCCAAAGATCACCACATAGTATCCTTTGGCATGACGGACGCAGACTGCGTTATACCTAGGATTAAGCTGAGCCTCGCGATGTCCGGCCGTGCTTGAATCAAAGCACCACTCGATCAGCGCTGTTCCGGTTTGAGCAATAAAGCTCTCCCCTGTTTTCATGTTTTTGCAGTACTGGTAGGCTAGGTTCTCCCCAATCGCTCCTCCAGGATAGCGTTTAATCGGTTCCGGCAGGTCATCTGGACTGTCAACCGCAAAGTCTTTCTTAAATCCTTCATGGTTATCCAACCCGCCATATTTAAGTAGATCTTTAACTCTTTTCTCAGCATACTCACATAGATTTTGATCTATGATTAACGGGTGAACCTTGTGATCGGCTCGATACCGATTTAAAGCCTCGACTACTTCTTGATCAGATATCTCAGGAAACTTGATCGAGCTTGATTTGGGTTTGACTGTAGGTTGCTTGTTGCTGGGTAATCGAGTTGTTTGCGGTTTTTTCTTTGTTAGTGTGGGAGTGGGTTTTTTCGGCTGAGCTAAGATTAAGACCGTCTGCCACTCTTTAAGCCCTGCCGGCTTGCTTAGCGCTTTTAAAGCCAGACCAAACTGAGTAAATTGAGGGTTTTTTAGATCTTGACTCATAACGCGCTCGGTTAACCAACCGCTAGAAGTAGCGTAGATGAACTCTGGACCGACCACAAGGTTGCTGGTGGTCTGAACATAGTTAACAAACCCAACTCGACGAAAAACCTTCTCCAAAAGCTCGTTGGTAATCTTAGCTTCAGGCTGATCCTGAAGCTCTTCTAAAACCAACTCAGCTGCTTGAGATAGCTTGGGATTTTCAGTCAAGGGCTTAAGCTTTGACTTCTGACGCAGTTCGTTAAGCTGGAGTGCAAGTGCCGGCTTGGAAAGTTGAAATGGCTGAGCGGTCCTTTCCCCTGGCAAGTGGAGATTTAACTGTCTAGCTAACTGTTTTAAAATTAAAGGGTAGTTACCTTGACTTTGCTGAATAAATACAGCCAAAAGGCCGACTACCAGTCCAAAAAGAACTGTCAATCTTAACAGTCGAAACGGTAGTCGAGAAAACATAACTGGCCCACCTTAACGCTTGGCTTTAAACTCTTTATTATAGACTTCAATGGTGGTTAGAAACAAGATCATCAATAAAGGACCATATAAAAGACCCATCATGCCCAAAGAAGCAATCCCGCCGGCTACCGCCAACAACATTAAGGCTGGATGAATATGACTGTCATCTGAAACCAAGACTGGCCTTAAAACATTGTCTACGCTTGCAACCACCATCACCTGCCAAATCAAGATAGCTAAACCCATAAACCAATGACCAGTAACCATGTAGTAAATCGAGACCGGAACCAAAACAATTCCAGAACCAAGTATTGGTAGTAAGGATAAAAAGAAAACCAAGATAGCAATGATCCCGGCTGCTGGAACCTGCAAAATTACCAAAAAGATCGCCGAAAGCACAGCCTGTACAAAAGAGACTACCAAAGAGCCCCGAATCACATCAAGAATCATCGAGTGTGATCTTTTTAAATAAAGCTTGGTGGCATATCGACTGAAAGGACTGTTATCTACAAGCCATTGATACAACTTATCCATGTCTGGCAAAGCATAAAACAACAAGGCCGTAATTAAAAAGAAGTCAATAAAAAACTTAAGCGCGCTCTGACCGCTTAGGTAGATCAAACCCACAACCGAACTGGAAATGGCCCCCAAAAAACCAACGATGGTGTTCGCTACCGCTGTATAATCAAGCACTAGATAACTGCCGATTACCGGAATCGGCGACACCAGTGAGTTAAACCGCTCCACTAACCCGGTCAGTGTCTGCTGCACTTGGTTAATATCAAACATGCCGGCCAAGGCCACAAACTGACCAAACAACATTCTGCCGACTAAAAATAGCGGAATGACAATCATGATAATAGTCAAAACAATGGTAATAAAACTGGCAAGTAAACGTGGTCCTGGCAAAATCGTGTTTATCTTTTTATAAAGCGGCCAAAGTAACATGCCAAACAAAACGGTTAAGAAACCCACAGCAAACATCTCTCTTAAAGAGTAGTAGGTTAACCAAGTCACCAAAAGTGTGAACGCAAAAAAAGTTAACAGGTGCATCTGAGTACTACTGAAAGGCTCAACTTTTGCCCAAGAATGGTTAAGTTGTTTCTTGAGTTTCGAGCTATTTTCTGCCAAAATTTTAAAAGAGTTTAACATACTAGCAAACATTGTAGCAAAATTAAGCTAAATCACAAACCCTCTCGGTTTTAACCAAGAGGGTAAAGCATATGCTTATCAGGATCTTGCTTAAATTTTAGCGTCTTTTGAGACCACGTTGGTAACCACCGGTAACAACAGCAACAATGGCTTCGTATCTTTCTTGAGATATGTATTCAGGCTCGTAGTTTACCCCCAACTCTTTTAGGTTTCGGGTAAAAGCTCTTAGGTGATTTTCTGAACCTAAAGTTAACCGCTCATAGACAAGCTTGATGTCTGGATTATCTGTCTCTTGCGTCAGCTTGTCCAGGTCATAGATGTCCAAGTCCTCAATAGTGGCCCCTACTAACAAAGCGTCTTTGGTTGAGGTCTTACCTTTGGCGACCAACTCGTCATAAAGCTGCTTTATCTCTGGGTCAGAGAACTCACCAATCATGTCATTAACCACGGGGTCGTTTATTTTGTACTTATCTAACAGAACCTTGACCGAGTCCATGTGAGTCTGCTCGGCTTTGGCAATGTTACTAAAGACGCTTAGGTTGTACTGATCGGCCAAAGTTAGATAAACATCCCGAGCTAACTTCTCCTCCTCGCGCATCTTAATAATACCTGCTTCATCGGCAGCGGTTAAACTCTTTTGGCTTGACTGACTAATGGTTGCAACTAATCCGGCTCTCTCTCGGTCAGCTTGTGGACCCTTGGCCTGAGGTCGACCTCTTCTTGGAGCTGCTTCTACCGCGCTAGTAGGCGTGGCAGGCAGGTTTGAGTCTTTAGGCTGTTGCTTGTAGTTTAAAGCTAAAACTCCAGAAGTTAGCACCACTATTACTACTAAACCTCCAATAAGGATGACTCTGTAACTGTGTTCAGATGGTTTATTTGTTGATTGTTTTTTTGGCATATCCGCTTTCGTGATGCTTTTTTTTAATCTTTTAATGATCTGTAACTACTTTTTACTACTCTTAATACAGCTGTTAGAGAGAGTTTCTTTCATCCAAACTCTTTTAGTTTATCTATCTCAAATGCCTTGGGCCCAAACCTACAGCATCTGCCTCAAAAACATCTTTCTTCTTACTTGCAAACCGACCTACGGCTCGAATTAACTGCCCCTCCTCTATCTCTCTGTAAGGTAGTCGTGTTCTGCTAGAGTATTTAAGTCTAACTTGACGGGGACCAACTTTAACCACAAGTTGCTGATCCTCTGGTTCAACCTTAATCACCCTACCCACCAACCAACTAGCGCCTACCCTTTCCACCTGATAAAGCCTACCCATTAAGTGCTGTCTCATAAACAGTCGGTTAAGACCTAAAAAGTTAAGTAAAAAACCAAAGAGAACTGCGCTAGCCACCAAACTAGCCACCATGACCTTATAGTTTTTTTTGTAAGCAACATCATACTGATGAATTAACCAAGCTCCAAGCATTACAAATACACCGGCTAAAACCAGTGACCACCAAGGAAAAACCTCTAAAAGCAGTCGGCTTAAGCCACGCATCTGCCAAAAGTCCAATAGGCCAAGATTAAAAAGATGAAAAAAGAAATGATTAAAGAAAAAAGCAGCCAAAGCAAAAAACACCGCCAGACCACTAGCCATTAAGATAGAACCGAAGATAAAGTAGCTTTTCGGCCTCATCTTTACCTGGCCACTTTTGATCTGATCCATCACTTGATCTAAGATCATACTTGATGATCTAATCCGATCTCTGGGCGTCTTAACTGGTCTTTGCTTTTTATAACTCATCTAGATAGTCTTTTTGTCATTTTATTTTACAACCGCTTTAAGTTTAGTACAAACCTTGGCTAAATATTTTTTCCCTCGATTTATGCGTGTAGCCACCGTACCCATGGGCAGGCGCAAAATATCACTGATCTCCTCGTAGCTATGACCTTGAAGAAAAAACAGAATCAAAGGCTCACGATATTTAAAATCCAACTTCAAAAGACAACGGTTAACCAACTCCTGATCTTCCTTTACAATGTACTCAAGCTCCAGATCTGTTTCATCTTGAAAACCAATCTTCCATGTTTCATCATTCAAGTGGATCTCCCGCTTGTGTTTTTTTACCAGGTTGATTGCCTCGTTATGCACAATGCGATAGATCCAGCTGGAAAACTTTTTCTTGGTGTTAAAACCATGGAGATTACGGTAAGCTTTAATAAAAGCGTTTTGAATCGCATCGTAAGCTAGAGACTCGTCACCGATAAGCATCGTAGCATAACGCAGCAGTTTGTCTTGATAACGCTTGACTAACAACGCATACTTCTCCTTATCCTCGGAGCGAACCACCTCTACTAAGTACTCATCGCTAACTTTTGATAAGGGCATGAAAAACTTTAAAAAGACTTAGAAGTTCAAGTCTATGTCAAGACTACCTTCATCCAACTGATCTAGGGTGTTGTCTACCTCGTTTACTACCTTTTCCACATCTGCCGGTTTTTTAATCTCTGATTCAGCCTGTTTAATCAAGGCCTCATCCCCCAAAGGAGCTCCTTCAACTGTAGAGGTCTGGCCTCCTCTATCTTCTACCTTATTCTGCAACTTGTTCAAAGCTTTTTCTTTGAGCCAGTCGGTCTGCTGACAACCAGCAAACAAAAGACCAGCAACTAAGAAAGCTCCACCAAAAAGTAGTAGTTTTTTCATCTTAACTCCTTTTTTAACTTTTTGATCTACTTTAACTATTTCTTAAGTATTTTTAAGCTTTAACCTTTGAGGTTAAGTAGTATCGGTCTTAACTCTTCTTTATAAAACCGACGTGCCTCCTTAGCTTTTTCCCGAGCTTGCTTGAGTTCTTCTCTGGCCATCTGCAACTGGTTGCGTGCCTTTTCCGGTTCAGAACAGTTCATCTCCTTCAGATCCTCTAGCAGATTCATGCTTTGCCTTAAGCTTGCCACGGCCTCATCTATCTTTTCTTTAAAGGTAGCAAAAGCCTCCCTAGCTTCGGTCGTGTCTACTCCCAAAGACTCAAGCTTTGTTAAGGCTCCTTCAAGATAGCTAATCGCCTTTCCATATCCAGTCACATAGCGTTCTTCCGCTTGTTTATATCTCTCTAATCTCTCTTGATATCTCTCTCGAACTCGATTGCAGGCCATTTCCAAAGCTTTATCTGCGTTTGCCCCTCTCTTTTCTGACTCATACTCGTCTTCATCTTGGTTAAGTCCATACTGTTTACCCATCTCGTTAAGCTCTTTATACTTCTGCTCTTTATTTTCTTTTTCAACTTCTTCTTTGGTTTCCTCAGCTTGATTGGTTTTTTTCTTAATCGACTCAACCATCTTTTTAGCTAGCTCCAGCTTTTTCTTATAGCGCTCTTGCTCTGCTTCTTTTGCTTCAGTTACCTCCTCCACTTGAGACTCAACCGACTCTTTAACCTCCTGCTCCACCTCTTTTTCATAGTCATCACTGGCATAAGCTACCGACCCTATCGAGATCACCACCATTAAAAAAGCTAACGATGCAGCTAAGATGGAAAAAAAGATTCTAGCTCGAGTCATAAGGCCTCCTTTCACAACTTTCATAACAATAGAAACATCTTTATGAGTCTTTAGGGAAGTTATAATCTAAAAAACAACCAAGATCAAGCCCCAACAAGCTTATTTTTCTAAGAATTTCCAAACCACCACCCTTAAAATGATTGTCGACTCGTGCTAAAATACTTGGGTTCTGACTACTTTAACTTAACATTAAATGAGTTAAGGAAACTGGAGGTGTCGCATAGTGGTCAATTGCACTGGTCTTGAAAACCAGAGCCCTTGTGGCTTCGTGGGTTCGAATCCCACCACCTCCGCCAAATCTCCTTGGTTGCTCCAAGAGCCATCAACTATACTCAAATAGCTTGATAACACCTACTAATCTTTCTAGATTTTTCAAATCAAACGACACCTCTACCATTTACCCCGTCTTAACCGAGCTAACTTAGCCTGACTGTAGATCTTGATCGCATCTTTCATCGCTTTTAAGATAACCAGCGGGTTGGCGCCGGTTGATCTTCCCCAACGCCTAGGGTAGTGACTCACCGGCAGTTGTTTGAACCTAACATCATTCTTTTTCATCAGATAAAGCATCTCCGAAGAAACGAAAGCTCCGTCAGACTCAATCTTAAGTGGCTTGACAACATCTGATTTTAAAAGTTTAAAAGCGCAGTCAATGTCCTTGACATGAACCCGAAAAAGTATGTCGACAAACAACTTGAGTAGTTTGGCGTTTAGTTCGCGATGAAACCCCTCGGCTCGGTTGACTCGATAACCCAACACTGCTTTGTAGTTTTTAGTATAAGGGAGGAAACCTTCAAGCTCCTTCAGCTTAAACTGCAAGTCAGCATCAGTAAAAAAGATCCAGTCGTACTTTGCTGCTTTAAAACCACTCTTTAAGGCTGCGCCGTACCCTTTGTTTTTTTTATGGGAAACTAGCTTTAAGTTGGGGTGTTTTTTCTGCCATCGCCTAACCACTTGAGTCGTTTTGTCCAGACTACCGTCATTGACCACGATTACCTCAAACTTAGAAGCAAAATTAG
>WFTH01000011.1 GCA_015485595.1 Candidatus Microgenomates bacterium | reverse complement strand
GTAGTAATCTAAAAAAAATAAAAGAAAGAAAGGATCTTTATGTCAGACGATCAAAAAGGCGCGATCTATCTAGACGCTTCAAACTTTCAAAAAACCATCGAGGAAGCTGGGGACAAACCGGTAATGGTGGACTTTTTTGCTGAGTGGTGTGGTCCTTGTAAGATGGCAGCTCCGATTATCGACAAACTAGCAGATAAGTACAAGGATAAAGCGATTGTGGCCAAACTAAACGTAGATGAAAACCAAGACATCGCTGCTTTGTATGGGGTGATGAGCATCCCAACTGTGATGGTGTTTAAAAACGGTAAGCTAGTTAATCGCCAGATTGGCTTTATTGGTGAAGAAGGCTATGAGGCGATGATCACCTCGGCACTGAGTTAAGTTGATAGTTAGGAGTTAGGAGTCAGGAGAGTGTTGTCATTCTTAACTTGGTTTGTTTAGTTGGGAGTGCAGAGTTGGGAGTATCAGTAATTTAAGATTGAAGATGGAAGATAGAAGATCGGAACTAGGAAATAAGAACTAAGAACTAGGAGCTAGGAGCTATGAACGAGGAGCAAGTTAGTGGGAAGTGGGAAGTTTGAAGTGGGAAGACCGCTTATCTTCCTACTTCCTACATCTCACTTCATACTCAACAAAATGACGAATGACGAATATTCAAATAACTAAATTTTTCGAGCTTGGAATTTAGTTATTCGTCATTTCAATTTAAAGTTGCTAGTAAATCGTGATCTAATTTTTGTATATAAGTATAAGGGGGTATTTAAATATGAAACAGCTTTCTGTGGCAATCATTGGTTCTGGCCCAGCCGGTTACACCGCTGGTATCTACACCGGCAGGGCAAAACTTAACCCCACCCTGTTTGCTGGCGAGGAGATGGGTGGTCAGCTGATGTTTACCACCGAGGTTGAGAACTTCCCTGGTTTTCCTGAAGGGATTATGGGTCCAAAGCTCATGGATAACATGAAAAAGCAGGCCGAGCGCTTTGGTACTCAGATTGTGCCTAAGTTTGTGACCGCGGTGGACTTTAGCCAAAGACCGTTTAAGCTCTGGAGTTCGGTCCCTGAAGGGGTCTTGGTCACCGACCTAATTCGCATGTCAACCGATGAGTACCTGCGGGTGGCTCAGAAGATCAAGCAAACAGAGGCTGACTATACAGCTGACTCGGTTATTATTGCCACTGGAGCGGTGGCGATCACCTTGGGTGTACCAGGAGAAAAAGAGTTTATGGGTCGGGGGGTCTCTGTCTGTGCGGTCTGTGATGCAGCTTTCTTTAAAGATAAAAAAGTCTATGTGGTTGGTGGAGGTGATGCGGCCATGGAGGACACCTTGGCTTTAACCAAGTTTGCCAAAGAGGTCTATGTTATTCACCGGCGCGATGCTTTTCGAGCCAGTAAGGTAATGCAGGAGCGAGTCTTAAACCACCCGAAGGTGAAGGTTTTATGGAACAGCGAGGTAAAAGAGGTTGCTGGCGAGATGATGTTAAACAAGATGAAGGTGGTTACTAAAGATCCTCAGACAGGTAAGATTGTCAAAGAAGACTGGCTTGAAGCCGACGGGCTGTTTTTGGCTATTGGCCACCGGCCGGTGAGCAACCTGTTTGCAGACCAGCTTAAGCTAGACAGTCATGGTTATGTCTTAACCCGCAAAAGTTTGTCTGAAGCTGGGCTTAAGTTGGCTCAAGCGGCCGTGGATTATGGCTTGATTGCCTATCCGAGCATGACCTCGGTTGAAGGGGTGTTTGCCGCTGGAGACGTGGTCGATGTGCGCTACAAGCAGGCAATCACCGCTGCTGGTCAAGGTTGTGAGGCAGCGCTTGATGCCGAGAGGTGGCTGGAGGATAGTCGGGGTTAAAATTCTAGATTTTAAATTTTAGATTTTGAATTCTTGAGTTATTATGAGTCGATTAAGTACAGATGAAAAAAGATGACGTTTATCAAAAGGCGCTTGAACTTCACCGCAAGCACAACGGCAAGCTGGCGGTTGAGTCTTTGATTAAGATAAAATCAAAAGAAGAGCTTTCTCTAGTTTATACCCCAGGAGTGGCCGAACCATCGAGACAAATTGCCAAAGATCCAACCTTGGCATACGACCTAACCTTAAAAGGTCGGACAGTGGCGGTTATTAGTAATGGCACGGCGGTCTTGGGTTTAGGAGACATCGGTCCAGAGGCGGCCTTGCCAGTAATGGAAGGTAAAGCTCAGCTTTTAAAGGACTTTGCTGGGGTGGATGCAGTACCTTTAGTTATAGATACTAAAGAGCCAGAAGAGATTACTCGGTTTATAAAGCAGGTGGCACCAACCTTTGCCGGGATCAACCTAGAGGATATTGCCGCGCCGGCCTGTTTTCAGGTAGAGGAAGCACTGCAGGACATCGGCGTTCCCGTGTTTCATGATGATCAGCATGGTACGGCTATAGTGGTGGCAGCGGCTTTAAAAAACGCAGCGGTTTTAGCTAACAAACCGATAAGTCAACTAAAGGTGGTGGTTTCTGGTGCCGGCGCGGCTGGCATAGCCATCACTAAGTTGCTTTTGGGTCTTGAATGTTTGGCTGGCAGGTGTTTCTTGGCCACCGATGACTTTAGAGTAAAAGATCTTATTTTACTTGATAGTAAGGGTATTATTGGACCACACCGAAAGAATCTAAACCTTTATAAGCAGTCTTTGCTTGGGTTTATTAACAAAGAGAAAAAGCTTGGCGGACTTAAGGAAGCGCTTGAGGGAGCCGACGTCTTTATCGGTGTTTCCAAACCTAACCTGATTACCCCGCGGATGATAAAGAGCATGAGTCAAAAACCGATCATCTTTGCCATGGCTAATCCAGAGCCAGAGATCTTGCCGGACGTAGCCAAGCAGGCTGGCGCCTTTATTGTTGGTACCGGTCGAAGCGACTACCCAAACCAGATAAACAATGTCTTAGCTTTTCCCGCTATCTTTAAAGCGGTGGTTGACGGTAGGCTAAAAAAGATTAGCCTAAAGATGAAGCTTAGGACGGCTTTGGCACTGGCAAAGATGATTAAGCCAACACCAGAGGCGATCTTGCCAGATCCGTTCTATCCGGATTTAGCATCGCAGGTGGCCCGTGAAATTTTAAGGTAATATTTTGAAGTAATTTCTAGTTTAAAAGTAACAAAAAACCACGAAAGGAGGAAGATGCTAAACCCACACAAACAAGCCGTGAAACAACTTGAGTCGGTAGCCGAACTTTTGGAGGTTGCCTATTCAGAAAAGAAACGTTTCTGGCAGGCGATAGAAAAACTTAAGGAGCCAGATCGGGTTTATAAAACTGAGCTTGAAGTCGGTGGTAAAAAATACCCGGCCTTTCGTTCTCAGCATGATAACTCGCGCGGACCTTACAAAGGTGGCATCCGTTTTCACCCAGGTGTAACCGAGGCGGAAGTAAAAGCACTCTCCACCTGGATGACCTGGAAGTGTGCGGTAGTAGGTATTCCTTATGGGGGTGGCAAAGGTGGTGTGGTGGTTGATCCACGCAAGCTAAGCTCAGAAGAACTTCAAGAACTCTCACGAGCTTATGCGCGTTGGTTGCAAGATAAGATTGGACCCTGGCAGGACATCCCGGCTCCAGACGTAAACACCAACGGCCAGATCATGGCTTGGATGGTGGACGAGTGGCAGCAGGCTTATCTAGAGAATCACGGCGTCTTAACCGAGAACGCCCTAGCTACCTTTACTGGCAAACCACTGGCCTTAGGCGGTTCTCAGGGTCGAGAGGAAGCCACTGGTCTAGGTGGGGTCTATGTGCTTGAAAAGTTAGCCGAAAAACAAGGCTGGACGCGCAAGCAAGATATCACTATCGCTATTCAAGGCTTTGGTAATGTGGGTTACTGGTTTGCTTATCATGCAGACAAGCTAGGTTATAAGGTAGTGGCGGTCTCTGACTCAAAAGGTGGAGTTTACTTAGCAGAAGGTTTGGATCCAGTTAAGACTTTAGAGTGCAAGCAACAGATGGGTAAAGTGACTCAGTGTCACTGCACCACCAAAGGTTGCAGTACCCAGGCGGGCAGGGTAATAACAAACGAAGAACTCTTAGAGCTTGAGGTGGACGTTTTGGTGCCGGCCGCACTTGAGAGTGTGATTCATAAGGATAACGCCAAGAAGATTAAAGCCAAGTTTATTATCGAGATGGCAAACGGTCCGGTTACCCCAGAGGCAGATAAGATTTTACTGGCTAATGACACCACTGTCATTCCGGATATCTTAGCTAATGCTGGCGGAGTGACTGTTTCTTACTTTGAGTGGGTGCAAAACCTAGCCGGTTACTACTGGAGTTATGATGAGGTTTTAGCCAAGCTTAAACCACTGATGGATCAGGCTTTTGACCAGATGTGGCGAATGAAAAAAGAGCATAGCGTCTCGGCTCGAATAGCTACCTACATGAGTGCGGTTAAGAAGGTGGTAGATGCCTTAATGATCAGGGGGAAGGTGTAGTTTGAGGATTCTAGATAATAGATAATAGATACTGGATACTAGATGCTAGGTGTTAGAGACTCGAGTTTTTAAGTTTAGGGTTTTTAATTTAGAATCTAGGATTTAAAACTTCAAGCTTAGAGTCTATCTTCTTGTGTTATAATGAAAGTCTTAAGTTTAAACGTCTGAATAACACTTAATTGGTTATTCGGGAGGTTTTTTATTTATGGCAAAGAAATCCCAGGTCTCTTCCCAAGAAAAAAAACCAGACCAAGAAGCGTCCTCAGTTAAGCTAGTGGCGTTTCAACCACAGGTGTCGGTACCCAAATCGCTTAAAAAGGAGCTTGAGGGGTTAAAAAAGAAGGCTCGCAAACAGGGTTTTGTAACTCAGGAGGAGATCTTAAACACCTTTGTGGAGCCTGAGCTTTACCTGGATGAGCTGGATAACCTTTATGACTACTTTATTACCAAGCAGATCGATATCTTTGAGTCGACCGTAGAGAAGGAAGAGGAGGTTAGCGGGACCGACCTCACTCGGGAGCTTGAACAGCTCTCATCGCTTGGTTCTGGTGGCGTGAGCGATCCAGTACGGATGTACCTAAAAGAGATCGGTCGCATCCCCTTGTTAACCCGCGAAGAGGAGATTCGTTTGGCTCAACGAGTTGAAGCAGGAGATGAAGAGGCTAAGAAAAAACTGATCGATGCTAACCTGCGTCTGGTAGTCTCGATTGCCAAGAAGTACATTGGTCGAGGACTTACTTTTCTAGACCTAATTCAAGAAGGCAATAAAGGTTTAATTCGAGCAGTAGAGAAGTTTGACTGGACCAAGGGTTTTAAGTTTTCCACCTACGCCACTTGGTGGATTAGACAAGCGATTACACGTTCGATAGCAGATCAGGCTCGCACCATCCGCATTCCGGTTCACATGGTGGAGACGATTAACAAACTTATGCGCACCAGTCGTCGGATGATGCAGGAACTGGGTCGCGAGCCAACCCCGGAAGAACTAGCTAAAGAGCTTGAGATTACCCCAGAAAAGGTTAAGGTTATTTATAAGATCAGTCAGAACACCACCTCTCTAGAAGCGCCGGTTGGTAGCGATGGAGACGAGGAGTCAACTTTGGGAGATTTTATAGCCGACGACAGACAGATCTCACCTTATGAGGCTACCAGCAAGCAGATGTTAAAGGAAAACATTGATGAGGTACTCTCAGCTTTATCGGAAAGAGAAGCCTTGGTTTTAAAGATGCGTTTTGGTTTGGATGGACACGATGCTATGACCTTGGAAGAAGTTGGGCGTTACTTTAATGTAACTCGCGAACGCATTCGTCAAATCGAGGCCAAGGCCTTGCGCAAGCTTAAACACCCTAGCCGGCGCAAAAAGCTACAAGACTTTTTGGACTAAGTTTCATGAAAGTTCTGATTGTTTCAGACACCTATCTTCCGCTCGTAAGCGGAAACGTGGTGGTGGTAGATCAGACAGCTAAGGCCTTAGCTAGGACTGGTCATAAGGTTTTTCTGGTAGCTCCCGGAACCTCTTTTCAGCCTAGGGTAAAGCGACTGGGACCAAACTTAACCGTTTTTTTGGCACGAGCCTTTAAAAATCCCTTGAGACTCGACTCTCACCTTTCCCTTGTGAGTGTCAGCGCTTGGCGGTTTATTCGCCAAGTCACTCCAGATGTGATTCATCTTCATACTCCGGGCCCTCTGGGCTTAACCGCCCGTCGCTACGCCGTTAAGACCCAGACTCCGTTAGTGGTCACGGTTCACGGCACGCCCAACTTTCTTCTAAGTTACCTTAAAATAGGTGATGATCGGATAGGAGGGATGTTTAACGCTTTAGGTTGGGTTGTCTGGCGGTGGTTTCTTAAACCGGCAAAAGCAGTTATTGCTCCAAGTCAGTTTGTAAAGGCTCAACTTAAGCGCTATCAAGTAAAAAACCGTCTGCACGTTTTACCTTTTTGGATTAAGCGAGATCTGCAACTGTTAAAGAAGCTCAAGCGCCATCCACCTAGAACTTGTTGTCTAAGGTCTGACTCTAAACAGGTTTTTCTTTATTACGGTAGACTGGACCAAGATAAGAATCTTAAGCTTTTGCTCAAAGCTTGGGCTGAGTCCGATCTAGCTCAAACTCGAGCCAAGCTGTTCTTGGTCGGTAGAGGAAAACAACGTCAGGAGCTTGAGAGCTTAGTTAAAGAACTTAAACTCACAAAGAGCGTTAAGTTTCTTGGGATGGTGCCGGATGCTACCTACCGCCAACTTGGTTTTAAGTCGGAAAGGAAAGCATGCGTGATGGAGTGGTTGTTTGATCAGGCTGATGTCTTTGTGATACCAAGTAACGTTGAGACCCAGAGTATTACCACTTATCTGGCTTACCTTTTTGGTTTACCGATTATCGGTTCAAGTCAAGGCGCTTTGCCAGAGATAGTTAAAAACACACCTTACCCAGAACTTTTATTTCAAGCAAACAGTCGGAAGGACCTTCAAACAAAGTTAGAGCAGGTGATTAAAAACCGCGCTTTTTACTTAAAGTATAGACCTGATTCGGTTATCGCAAAGCAGTACTCTCAAACAGAGGTTATAAATCGGCTAACTCAAATTTATCGCTTGGTTATTAGTGGTTTATAATGACTTAAAAAAACCAAGGTTAAGCCATGTCTAGCTTAAAAAAACAGATCCTTCAGCTAGCAACCAGTTTAATTAAGATTAGTTCCGAAACGAACAACGCTCGCCTTCAGCAAGAAATTATTAACTTTATAGCTGACCAGCTTAAATCATTTACTTTGGAAAGGTTTGAAAAAAACAGTCGACCAAGTCTTTTGGTTTACTCTCAAAAACAAAGACCTAAAAAGTTTAAGGTGATCTTAAACGCGCATCTGGATGTAGTACCAGGACATAAAAATCAGTACCTACCTTATGTAAAAGCCGGTCGACTTTATGGGCGAGGGGCTTATGATATGAAGACAGCCGCAGCGGCCGAGATAGTTCTTTTTCAAAAGTTGGCTAAAAAACTTAACTACCCACTTGCATTGCAGTTGGTAACAGATGAGGAGCTTGGTGGTTTTGATGGGACTAAACATCAGCTTCAAAGCGGTGTTAAAGCCGAGTTTGTGATTGTAGGAGAAGGTACCGAGCTTAATATCACCACCAAAGCCAAAGGTATCTACTGGTTAAAGATTAAGGTTAAAGGAAAGCCAGGTCATGGTGCTTATCCTTGGCGAGGCGAGAACGCTGTTTGGAAGATGTACCGGTTTCTAAGTTTGTTAAAAGAAAAATACCCAGAGCTTAGGGAGAACAAGTGGCAGACTACCGTAAACATCGCTCATATGTCCACGCCTAATACCACCTATAACATCATTCCGGATGAGTGTGAGGTACTTCTGGATATCCGCTACGTTCCAGAGGACAAAGATAAAGTTCTGAAAGAGATTAGGGATTTGGCAGAGTTTGACTTTGAGGAGCTGTGGTTAAACGAGTCGATACACTATGTCTCCAAAACCAACCCTTACGTTAAGCGTTTGGCTTACGCTGTTGATTTGGTAACCGGCCAACCTTCTCGATTTTTAAAAAGAGAAGGAGCTTCTGACATGCGTCACTACACCGATGCTAAAATTGCGGCGGTGGAGTTTGGTCCAACTGGGGGTGGTATTCATGCGGCTAATGAGTGGGTTGATCTTGAAAGCGTGATAAAGTTTTATAAAACACTTGAGCGATTCTTAACCTCGATATAGAAGCTGTATAAATAAAAAACCCTTAAGCAATCAGCTTAAGGGTTTTTTATTTCTTTGCTAATTTTTGCTTTACTTAACGTACTTGTCGATAATCTGTTTGACCTGCTCGTAAGGCAGAGCGCCAGGAATTAACTCTTTTGGCTGGCCCTCAACCACCACAATGGTGCCTGGGGTGCCACTAACTCCGGCAGCCGAACCGGTCTCCATCTGCTTTTTTATTTTCTTTGCCATCTCGCCAGATTTAACACACTTCTCTACACCGGCTTTATCAGCGCCAGCCTTGGCAGCCAGATCGAGCATCTCGTCTTCAGAAACACCGGTGCCGGTAGAGTTGGTTTTTTCGAAGTACTGCTCGATATAGTTCCAGTAAGCTTCGTTCCCGGCATTTTTAGCCACGCACTCTGCAGTCTCGGCGGCTTTTTGAGCATTTTGGTGGAAAGGAAGTGGATACTGCCTCCAAACCAAGGCAACCTTGTCCCCATACTCATCTAGGACCTTTTTTACGGTTGGGTGGAATCGCTTACAAAATGGACACTCAAGATCTGAGTACTCAACCAAGACAACCTTAGCCTTTTCTGGGTCTCCCAGAGCGTGATCTTCCTTGGTTACTTTAGGCATCTTGCCTAACTGCGCCTCATCAGGACCCTGCGGTTTCTGAGGTGGATTAGGTTGATTTTTGTCAGCTGCTTGCTTGGCTGCTGGTAAGGTACCGCTCTTTAGCAACTTGTTTTCCTTCCAGATAGATCCTCCAAACCAACCGGCTGCAAAAATAACTAAAGCAGTGACCACTATGACTAGGCTGTTACCACCTTCTTTCTTTTCTGACATACCTCTCCTTTCTTTTTAATAGTAGGTAAACTAATTTATAAGTCTCACTAGGTTAACGAAAAAAATCGAGACTGTCTAGTGGGAGTTGGGATTTTAAGGTTTGTTTTGAGCTGAGACGCTTGCTTCTCTTGGCAGGTCAAAGATGGCTAGATTAAGATGGATAAACTCTTTTATTTCGAAAAAGGGGTCTTTGTTAGCCTGGCTTTTAAGGCTTGGTTGAACTTGCGAGTCGCTCAAGAGTTTTTTGAGTTCAAGATTAGCCGAAGGATTTGATCGAGGTTTTAAAATAAAAGCGCCATTTCTCGCTCGATCGTTAATCAAGACGTTGGTGTCGTCTAAAACGATGGTATTAAACCGCCACCGAGCTACATCTCCTAGATTTCTTGCCAGTTTGATATAACTAAGAATAGCCTCTGAATTAATGTCCGTATCTATGAGTTTAAGCGCTTCTTTGGTTAGGCCTGGCAGCTTAATCCACATATCCGGCGAGAGCAACTTGTTTTTTAAGGCGATAATTAAAGCTTGCTGTCTTTGACTTCGACCAAAATCACCCTTACCATCATTTCCGTGGCGACTGCGAACGAACTTAAGCGCTTCTTCAGCTGTCATCTGAGTTTCTCCAGCTGAGAAACTGATTGTCTCGTAACGACAAGGAAACTGTTTTTCCAGTTCAAAATCAGAGTACTTTTGGGTTAAGGCAGCAACTTCCGCTTCAGATAGGCCACAGGTGTCTTTTTCTTTACCCTCAATAGGATAAAAGTAGTCGGTAAAGCTATAAGGAACCTGAACTTTAATCGGCTCAAACTCTTTTAAAAGCTTAATAAAACCGGCAAAGTCAATAGCGGCTGCGTAGCTTGGTTTAATACCGGTCACCTCTGTCACGGCTTGCTTGGCTCCTTTTAAACCTTTAGCCGCATAGGCGTAGTTAATCTTGGCAAACTCTTCTGTGCCTGGGATCTTCACCCACAGATCTCTAGGGATAGAGATCAAGGTTACCTGCTTTTTTTCTGGTTGAACATAGATCTCGATCATGGTGTCGGTAAGCTTGCCACCATCGTGGTTTTCCCCACCATAACCCAGGAGCAGAAAGGCTTCTGCGGGGATGGGTGTAGGTGTGGGAGTAGGAGTAGTGGTTGAGATTTGGTGTGAATTGGACGAGCTAAGTTGTTGTTTAACCATGAAAGCTCCAATGCCACCAAGAATAAAGAGTGCTGTTCCGCCAACTAAGGCCAGATAAACAAGTTTTATCCTGGGACCTAAGTTGACTTGAGCGAAGATTTTTTTGAGTTTTTTTTTCATGCGGAAGACTTATTTTATAAGCATCAAACTCATGAAGCAATGAGGAGTTTGATGCTTCGGTCTTGTGATTTTCTCACTTTAGTCATAAAATGAAACAAAAGCATTAGCCAACTATTTTTTTTGGCTAGAAAGGAGGTAGTATATGCAACCTGAAACCGTTGATCTAACCGGAATGCCAGAGGCATACCAAAACATGTATCAAGAGATGACCTACGAAGGAGTTAACCAAGGCTCTGCTGCGTTCATGGGAGCGATGATGGGTTTCTGGATGGCTTTCTATGCCATAGTTATGGTAGTGATGATCGCCGCTCAGTGGAAAGTGTTTACCAAAGCCGGCAAACCAGGTTGGGCAGCCTTAGTTCCTTTTTATAATCTTTATATCATGGTTAAGATTGCCGGCATGTCTGCTTGGTGGATGTTGGCCTTTTTTGTGCCATTTGTTAACCTGATAGCAATTATCTTAATTACTCACAAGATCAGTCAGGTTTTTGGTCATGGTGTAGGCTTTACTCTAGGCTTGATCTTTCTGCCAGTTATTTTCTGGCCTATCTTAGGTTTTGGTAGTTCTTCGTACCAACCGGCTCAAGTTAAGGCTGAGTAAGGTTGTGTTTAGCTTAGAGTTTTTTAAGGATCTGTCTTAATGCCGGTCTTGGTTCAGATAGTTATTGCCAGTTTGTTAGTAAGCTCGCTTTCTTTGGTGGGAGTTTTAGTTTTGGTGTTGAGTCAGAAGCGTCTGGCCGAGGTTAATCTACTGCTTATTTCTTTGGCAGCTGGTACCATGATGGGAGGAGCATTCTTTCATCTTTTACCGGAAAGCTTGACCGAGCTTGAGCCGAGACTGGTCGGGTTGATGACGATTGTCGGTTTCTTGGTTTTTTTTGTTTTAGAGCGTTTGTTACATTGGCATCACTGTCAGCAAGAAGAGGTTTCCGCAGGATGTAGTCACCCAGCACATCGTTTTAGTGTAGGCTATCTTAATCTTGTGGCTGATCTACTACATAACTTTATTGATGGACTGGTGATCGCGGCCGCTTTTTTAACCAGTCCGGTTTTAGGGGTTAGTACCGCTATAGCGGTTGCCTTACACGAGATTCCTCAAGAACTGGGAGATTTTGGCGTCTTACTTCATGCAGGATTTTCTTCTACCAAGGCTCTCTTACTTAACTTCTTGACGGCTTGGAGCGCTTTGGCGGGTGCTTTGGTAGGTTACTTTTTCCTGTCTGGAAGCTTGTTTAATCTTTACCTTTTACCGCTAACCGCCGGCGGCTTTCTTTACATCGCGGCTTCTGATCTAGTTCCCGACATTAAACATCGGGTCAAGACAAGTCAGACGGTGACTCTTTTAGTGGTGTTTGTTTTGGGGTTAGGGTTGATGTGGTGGCTTTAACGCCAACGCGACAAAGCCTCCATCAGCGAGTCGCGACTGGAGATGTCAAACCAAAGCCCCTGAAAGATAAAGGCGGCCAGTTTACCTTCAGTTGCTAATCTGGGAAAGACGTCGGTTTCCAAAAAGACCTGCGAGTTGGCCGGGAAACGTTTTAGAACTCTTGGATTGATCACGTAAAGTCCGGTGTTAACGATGCTGATACCCTCGTTTGTACCGTCTTTAAGAAATCTGATAATCTTGTTTCCTTGTAAAAAGACCTGACCATACTTTTTTTCTCCCATGCGTGGCTTGACTCCAATGGTTATCTCTACCCCTTCTTTTACATGAAACTCAAAGAAGTCATGCAGGTTAAGATCGGTCAAGACATCTCCATGAACAACCAGAAACGGCTTGCTGCCTAGCAAGTAGTCGATATTCTTTAAGGCGCCAGCAGTACCTAGAGGTTTGGTCTCGGTTACATAGATAAGATCAAGCTCAAAAGCGCTGCCGTCTCCAAATCTTTCTTCCAGAATTGGTTTAATCTCATCCGTAGTAGTAATGATAATCTTGTCGATGCCATGTTCCTTCAGGTGTTCGAGCATGATGCTGAACAAGTATTGATCGTTAACCTTTTTTAGAAGTATCTTGCCTTTATTTAAGCTTCCTCCAGCCAGAACCACGGCGGTGTTAACTTGAGGTTTAAGGCTTTGATTTAGAAGAGTCTCGATCACTTGAGATCGATTGGCGATATTTTTTTTGATCATTAACTGATCAAGCTTTTTAAGAAGCTGATTGTCCAGAGTAATGGTGACACGGGAGCGTCTTCTCATGCAAAACTCAAATAAAGGGTGTCATACTTTGTCATACTTTATGGTAAAGGAAGTTTACTTATTTGTCAAATCTGTAGTAGGATTAGAGTATGTCAGATATTCCTCAAGCTGATCAATCTCAGATTCAACCTAAGATTGCTAGGCATCCAGCCTTAGCAGCTGGTATGAACACCCCCTTACCGGAGGGTTATCAAAAGGTGCCGACCGTGCTTTTGATTCTAGATGGCTGGGGAGTTGGACCTGACTATCCGGGAAACGCGGTCAGACTAGCTAAGACTCCAAACATGGACAGGCTTTTAATCTCCTATCCTCATACTCAGCTTGAGGCCTCTGGTGAGGCAGTCGGCCTACCCAAAGGAGTTGAGGGTAATTCAGAAACCGGTCATATGAACATTGGGTCAGGCAGTATCATCTTTCAAGATCTGCCTCGGATCAATGCCGCCATAGCTGATGGTTCTTTTGCTACCAATCAAGCGATCTTAAACACGTTTGACCATGTCAAAAAAAACCAGTCAGCTCTTCACCTTATGGGTTTGGTGGGGAGTGGTTTTGTTCACTCTAGTGTTGAGCATCTTTACGCTCTTTTGTCTTTGGCTAAGGAACATGATTTAAAACGGGTTTACGTTCATGTCTTTACCGATGGACGCGACTCACCACCTACCTCAGGGATTAACTACGTCAAACGACTGAAAGACAAGATGTCTCAGATAGGTGTGGGGGAGATTGCAAGTGTGATGGGGCGGTTTTATGCTATGGATCGAGATAAAAAGTGGGACAGAATTCAAAAGGCTTACGACGCCTTAACTCTCGGACAAGATCGTTGCGCCCCCGACCCGGTCAAGGTGATGGAGGAGCAGTACGCTCAAGGAATTACCGATGAGTATATTGAACCGACCAACATCTGTGATCACGAAGGTAAGCCACGTACGATCAAGGATGGAGACGGAGTTATCTTTTTTAACTTTCGAGTAGATCGCCCTAGAGAGCTAACTCGTGCTTTTGTTCTGCCCGATTTCGAAGCCGGTTATGCCGGAGAAGATTACGACCCTTACTATGAAAAGTATCACCACACCAGTATTCAGAAAGCTGAGTTTGTGCCCACTTTTAAACGGGAGAAGGTGTTAAAGAATCTTTATTTCACCACCATGACCGAGTACGAAAAAAATCTGCCGGTAGATGTTGTCTTTCCGAAACTGAGAATTCGTGAAAACATCGGCAAAGCACTTTCCAAGTACGGCCTAAGACAACTACGTTTAACCGAGACCGAGAAAGAAAGAATGGTCACCTACTACATGAACGGTCAAACAAACGACGGTCATCCCGGTGAGGATTGGGTCATCTTTCCATCAAAGGGGGCTCGTTCTTATGCGCAAGTGCCGGAGATGGATGCGGTTGAGATTACCGACTACTTGGTTGAACAACTTGAGCATCAGGCTTATGACGTGATCATCTGCAACATCTGTAACGGCGATATGGTCGGACACACCGGCGATTTAAAGGCCGGGATCAAGGCTTGCGAGGTAGTGGATAAGATGGTGGGTCGAATCGAGCAGGTAGTCTTGGCTAAGGGGGGGCGCTTGTTGATTACCGCCGATCATGGTAACGTGGAGGAGATGATCGACATGAAGACCGGTGAGCCAGACACTAAGCACTCGACTTTTCCGGTTCCGTTTATTATTGTGGATAAAAAGTATCAAGGTAAGCCCAAAGTTTTGCCCACCGGCATCTTAGCAGACATCATTCCAACCATGCTTCATCTCATGGGTCTGCCCAAACCGGAGGGGATGACCGGCAGGAATCTGTTTATCCTAGATTAGCCTGCTTTTTAGAGTCTAAAAGATTTTTATGCAAAGGAACGTACTTGATCTAACTCCGACGGAGGCAGCCTTGTTGCTTGAATTAACTCAAGCGGATCTGCCAGAATTGCTTAAGCAAAAGCTGGAAGGCGTTATAAACACGGGTCAGGCTCAACTTTTTAGCCAAGACGAGCAGGAGCAGTTGCTTGATCTTTTACCCCCACCAACCGGTCAAGACTCGCCAACATTAAAAGGCTTGAGAGAGAGGTTAAGACCACTTTAGTTACGTGCTATAATGACCTGCTTATGCCAGATAAGTTTAACGCCACTTGGATTTCTTACTCGAGACTAAAAGACTTTCAAACCTGTCCTCGAGCTTTTTACTTAAAAAACGTCTACAAAGATCCTCAGACTGGACGTAAGCTCCAGTTGATGACCCCTGCTTTGGCTTTAGGACAAGTAGTGCACCAAGTACTTGAGTCTCTTTCTAAGCTTCAGGTCAAGGATCGATTTAAAGTTTCTTTGGTTAAGCGACTTGATCAGCTTTGGCCTAATATTGCTGGCAAGAAGGGGGGATTTAGCTCCTTAAGTCAGGAGCAGGCTTACCGTCGCCGGGGTGAAAAG
>WFTH01000010.1 GCA_015485595.1 Candidatus Microgenomates bacterium | reverse complement strand
GAGTAAAAACCAGACGTTCATATGAAGATTTACTACGGCTGAGCCAGCATAGATGCGAATCAGAAAGCCCACTGCAATCGAGACAATATCCAAGATTGGGATGTGTTTAAAATAAGTGGCGTAAGCAAGCTGTAGTGATAGATAAGTTGCATGCAACAGGCCGAAAGCTGGAGGAAAGAAGCTACTTAAGATGAAAGTGATTGCAAGCCCTAAAGTAGCAAAAATTTTGGCGTAATCTATAGGTAAAATACCTTGAGCTATCGGTCTGTATTTTTTGTATGGATGATTCTTGTCTGCCTCGATATCAATAATGTCATTAATAATATAGATAGACGAGGTCAAGATCGAAAAAACCAAAAAAGCCATCAAGACTTGCAGGAAGTAACTGGGAGCATCTGGTGGATCGTAAAAAAAGAAGCCGGAGAAGACTAAAGGTGCAAACAAAGCGGTGTTCTTAACCCACTGTCTAGGCCTGGCGGTCTTGATCACTCCATAGAGTATTCTTAAGATTGGATTTTTTGGTGGTTTAGGTGTTTTGAAAACCATGACCTTTAGGTTTCATTTTAGCAAGTTTTGCCCAAATTAAAAAGCCAAAGACGCTTGCAAAGATGAGTGTTAGAACTAAGGCTTTTTGCCAGCTGTTTAGAAAAAGAGATAGAAATCCCAGAGAAAAACTAGCAAGCCAGTAAAAAACGGCCACTTTGGGCTGGCTCCAGCCCAAGACATCCATTAACTTATGATGAAGATGTCCTCGATCACCCCAGTAAGGAGCTTTTCCAGCCAGAATTCTTCTGGTGATGGTAAAGACAGCATCGGCGGTGGGAATAGCCAAGACCATCAAGGTAGTTGCCACTTTGGCCCCGGAAAGAATAGCCAGTACGGCCAAAAAGTATCCCGCCAGTGAGCCGGCTCCATAACCCGGCATCATCTTTTGAGGGTACCAGTTAAAAAAGAGTAAGCCTGAAAAAGCTCCAGAAACAGCGAGAGCCAGAAGGGTGACGTCTATCTGTCCAGGGTCTTGAATAAACCTAAGAGAAAGCAGAGCAATGAAGGTGGCCGAGATGGCCACAAAACCAGGCAACTGACCGGCCACACCCTTAGCCCAGTCAACAATGTTCATATTCCAGACTATAAAAAAGAGTGCCAAAAGATCTGCTAGTATCCAGATACTCCTTTCTTTGCCTAAAAAGAAGTAGTGCAGTTGTGGTTGATTAAGATGTATCACGCCTTCACCGAAAGGATTAGAGACAAAAGCGATACCTACTCCAGAGATAATCACACTCAGGGCAGCCAGAATGTTAACGCCAAATCTAAGTAGTGGATGAAGGTCATAGATGTCATCTAACCAGCCGATTAAAGTTAGTAAGCTAGCACCAAACAAAATGCCAGCCAGTCTTTGAGAGAAAGGGATAAACAGCAAGCTGCTTAGTAGAACAGCTATAAAGATTACCAGTCCTCCTCCTCTTGGAACTGGTTCTTGATGAGTATTTTTAACATGTTTTTTAACCTTCGGATCATCCAACCAGTGGTTTTTTTTGTACCAGACAATTACTAACTTAGCGGTGATTAGTGAGACTAGAAATGAGCAAAGATAGATAAGAATTAGATTAACTGGTGACATAGATGATTCGTAAAAGAGCTAAGCTTAAAACGGCTATAACTGTTAAGTTTGCAAAGGCGTAGAGTCTAATGAGTAGTTCTTTTAACTCTGTTTTTAGTTTGAATATGATCAAGAGATTGATTAAGCTAAAACCCAAAGCAAGCAGGGGGATAACCAAAAGATACCACTTACTTACAAGCGGTCCGGTGGAGCTATCAAGGGTATAAAAAAGAGGAAGTTCCGGTTGAGCCTGAGGCAGGTAAACAAAGTCAACAACTAGTAAGATAAAACTAAGCAAAAGACTAACCAATGCAGTTTTGCTAGCTATGTCAAGCCGTGATCGGTGTCTGGCACGATAGTTTAGCATAGCATTTAGAAGTTTATTGGGCAGTGATTCTTCGCCAAAGAACTAGATGTTTAAACTGATAGTTTGGTAGGTAGTTGGAAGCAACAAAAGTCCTTAGGTCGCTTGGCATCTTCTGAGCTCCTTTCATCTGAACAATGAACTGCGGTGGTCGATTGATTAGATCTTTTTTAACTTCATCGTAGGCGTTAATATCTTGAATGTGAAACAGAACCACAAAGCGAGTAGGAGGCGTGGTTTTGGTTAAAGCATAGAGCATGGGATTAGTTCCCCAAATAAAGATTTCTTGATTACTTGCCTGACTTAAGATTGTTGCAACCTGATTATTCTCTTTAACTAAGGTATTAAAACTCTCATCGTATTGATCCTTGCTGATCTGGCCAGTAGTCAGTTTAAAGAACTTTTGATAGTAGTCAAAAGTATCGTAGGGTTTAAAACCTAAAAGGTTGAAGGTAAAAAAACTCACGCCTAAAAGCAAGGCAGCTAGGCCGGCTTCAATTAGCTGGTTTAGTTTTAAGGTTTTTGACTTAAATAAGGTCTCAACCGCCAAAAAAGTTAGTAGTGTTAAAGGAGCTACTGCCTGGATAAAGTAATGAGGATAAGGTCTGTTTGAGAGTAAGGCAGCTACCAACGATAGACCACTCCAAAACAGGGCAAACTGAAGTTTGGGAGACAGTCTTGATTTTAAGGTGGTAATCGAAGCGGTCAGAAGCACTAGGCCTAAAACCTTGCCTTTTAAGGTAAAAGCAAGGTCTAGCCAACTTGAGCCTAGATTGGGCTGCCAAGTATTGGCGTAGTGGAAGTTGTAAAGTAGGCCGAACTGAAGGTAGTCAGTTAGAGCGCCTTTGAAATAAAAGTAAATAAGAGAAAATAGTGTCGGCAAGATAAATCCGGCCATAAGTAACAGAACATAACTTGAAGCTTGAGCAAGGCTTGAGTAGATTTTGCTTGGATTAAGCCTGTTATAGTCAAGTCTTTTTAGCCAACCGATAAAAACCAAGCTTAAGGCTGCCGCAAAGTCAAGCAAGGCTGGCACCTTAGTCATTAGACCTAGGCCGAACATGAATCCAGCCAAGGTTAGCAACCAGTGTTCTTTTTTAGTTTGTTTTAGACTAAACCTAAGTTGAGTTAGGAAGCTACCTCGTTTTAAAGTTTTTTGAGCTTTTTTAAAAGCAAAGTCAAACAGACTTGTGCGACTTAAGAGCCAGAAACCAGCCAAACTAAAACCCAAGACAAACAGCTCACCGTTGGGAATATTGCCCTCAAGCCAAGGTAGGGTAGTCAGAAGCGCCATGGTTAAAGTTGAGGTCCAAACTAACCAAGGTCTTTTAAAAAACTTTTGTACCAGAAAGTAAAAGAAGCTAGTGGTGGCTAGCGACCAGCCAAGAAGTAAGACTCTAAAACCTAGCTGACTTGGTACTCTAGCCAAGTAGTAGATAATGGGAGTTTTGTGATCCATGATGTCTTTGTAAAGAACCTTACCTTGATTTAGGCCGTTGCCTACCGCTAGGTAGATAGCCTCATCGCCGTACCAGTAAGGCTCAAAAAAGTTGGGGATTCTAAGGATGGCAACTAGCGCCAAGATGATAATCAAAGGGAGACACTTATCTAGTTTTTTATCCCACCTTTTTAGCTTCTGCTTAAAAGTTAGCATAAGTTTAATTTATCATAAAAAACTTAAAAATGCTAAATCTTTAAGTTTTAAACTTTACTTAAAAATTAAACATTAATGTTTAATTTTAATTCTAAGCTAATTTAAACTTTTTCCGTTACCCGATACTCGATATACTTGCCCAGCATTAGGCGGGTGTGGGCGTCGATGCCGGGTAGAGCCGAGAAGAAAAATCCAATCACTGGTAGCAAGACAAACTCAAGTGGTTGGGTTATGTAAGAGAGAATCGAGCGGCCATTTGGTTTAGCTGGCCGACTGAGGGCATCGATAATAAAGATAATCAGCAGTGAGACTAAAGAAAGCGTAAGCAAGGTAGAGGTGACTTGTGAGAGATTATGACCCAGAGCGGTGCGAGAAAAGTGAGGATTCAAAAGAGTTGGGAAAAAGGCCGCTACCGTAACCGCAAACCAGTGAACCGGCCATAGGAAGTGGTCCTCGACTGTTTTTAACACCCGAATAAACTTTTTAGTAAAGGGGATGTCTTCGCTTAAGATAAACATCTTAATAATGTAGGCATCGTCGCTTACGCCCCAGGCCCAACGCTTGAGCTGTTCGTACTGATTGACCATGGTCTCCCAAAAGGTCTTGGCCTGAGCCGCGTCGGCATAGATGGGCAGAAAGATCGGTCGGACATAAAACTCACCCTTTTTGGCAAAGAAGGATTTAAAGAAAAGTCGGTAGTCTTCGGGGATAACATCGGTGTCCCAGTAGTTAATTTCAACCACGTGTTTTAAGGTGGTAGTGTAGGTGGAGAAGTTAATTAAGCGATCAGCTCGTTTCAGGATGTACATTTGAAAGACCGAGAACATTGAGGCCAAGACGCGGATCGGAGCCGGTACTTCCCAGATATTGTTATAGAACATGACCGCACCTTGCCAGACTACGTTGTAAGGATTTTTTAAAGTTAAAAACTCATAAGTGATGGCTGAAAAATAGCTTGGATGAAACCGAGCATCGGCATCCTCGCTGGTAACCGTAAATTTTTCAAGCGGCAACTCTTTTTGATCGATAAGAATTCTTTTTGCCTGACGAGCACCCCAGGCAGTGTTGGATGACTTACCTTTAACCTCACCCTCAATATCAGGGTGAAAGGTAGTTAATAAGTGACCAAACTTGTCTTGGTATTTTTTGATAAGTTTTTTGGCTTTTTCTCTAGCCGGTCTACCCTCTCGATCTTCAAAACTAACCATAATGTGAAGGTTTTTTAAAGGAAAGGTTTGTTGAGTGAGTGATTCTAGGGTTTTGTCTAGGGTTTTAAGTGGTTCCTTATAAGTAGGGATAATGATTAAGTGATGAACTTGGCGATATCTTTTAGGGAACTTCTGCTTAAGCTCTCCAATCCAGTCGTAAGCACTTGAAGCTCTAATAGTAAAAAAAGCCGAGACGGAAAGGACAGCTAGAGTGATTGAACGATAGAGCCAGTAGACTGCAAAGATGATGATGTAGTAGGCGACCAAGCTTGGCACCACAAATGATCCCCAGATGGGAAAAAGAATCAGCGACCAAGAAATCACTCCTGGGAGAACTTCTAGGAAGCGTTGGGTGCGAACTGGGTGACGCTGGACGTATTTTCTTAAAAAAGTCATGGTTTGTTTATGATGGAAGATAGAAGAAAAGAAGATGAAAGATGGAAGGTTTTGATTTTAAGTTTAAAAAAACCTCTTCTATCTTCTATCTTTTATCTTTCTTTTACCCTTGGAAACAAGGGTTTTAACGGTTTAATCTTTTTTTGACTAAAGTGATCAAGTAGCTTTTCAGCTGTCTTTGGCATGAACGGTTGGAGTTGATAGGCGATCTGGATTACTTGGTTAATGATCGGTTTTAGCACCTTAGTTTTTTCTTCTGACTCTAAAAGCCAGGGTTTGGCCTTACTTAGATACTTGTCTCCAGCCTCGATCTGATACTTAAGCTCATTAAGCGCTGCTTTGACATCAAATCGATCAAGTGCCTGACTTACCTCTGGCTTAAATGTGGTCGTGTCTACTTGGTAAGCTACCTCTGCCTGACTGGCTAGTTTAGCCACTCTAGAAGCCAGATTGCCCAGGCCTTTGCCAAGTAAGCGGTGTACTCTCTATCAAACCGTTCCCAGCCAACGTCCATATCATCACCCACTGGTCCTAGGTTTAAAAGTAGAAATCGTGTAGCATCGGCACCATAACGCTCAACCATCTCAAATGGTGAGATTACGTTACCCAAGCTTTTACTCATCTTCTGACCATCAACACTAATGAAACCGTTAATTAGGATCTGTTTGCTGGTTGGTAGGCCAGCAGACATGAGCATAGCTTGCCACATGGCAGCTTGTTGGCGTAGGTTGTCCTTGCCAGCTATCTGGACTGCATTCGGCCTTTCTTTTGTGCCCCAAAACTTTTTAAAAGTCTCCTTATCTTCTGGCCAACTGAGAGTGCTAACATAGTTAACCAGCGCATCAAACCAGACATACATCACGTGTTTATCATCACCAGGTACCGGTACGCCCCAGGGCATCTTAGATTTAAGTCTGGAGATGCTAAAGTCTTTTAAGCCTTTTTCTACAAAAGCGTGAATTTCTTTAAACTTGCCTTCTGGTTTAACAAATTCCTGGTTATCTTGATAAAGTTGCAGGAGCTTGTCTTGGTACTTTGAAAACCTAAAAAAGTAGTTTTCTTCTTCTCGGATTTCTAACTCTTTGTTTGGATGAAATGGGCAGCGACCACTTATTAGTTCTGAGCCGGTCTTTTCTAGTTCGCACCCCACACAGTACTTAGTTTGGTATTTAGCCTTATAAATGTCGCCGTTTGCTACACAGCGTTGCCAGAACTCTTGAGCGGCTTTTTCGTGATGTTTGTCGGTGGTGCGGATAAAGTGAGTGTAGCTTAAGTTTAGGGCTTCTTTTAGATTGGCAAACTTTTTTGCGTACTCATCCACGTACTCTTGAGGCGTCTTGTTTTGGTCGAGAGCCTTTTGGTAGATTTTTTGGCCATGCTCGTCCGTGCCGGTGTTAAAAACTACCTCGTCACCGATGAGCCGATGGTAGCGAGCGATAGCATCGGCAGTCACGATCTCTAGGGCAAAGCCGATGTGTGGCTCGGCGTTAACATAGGGCAAGGTGGTAGTGATGTAGAAAGACCTCATGATTTTTGTACGATGGAAGATAGAGGATTCTGAAGTTAAGAG
>WFTH01000009.1 GCA_015485595.1 Candidatus Microgenomates bacterium | reverse complement strand
GGCTCGGAGATGTGTATAAGAGACAGGTTTTTAAAACAACCTTTTATTCTTACTATTTTAGTTCTTAACTTCTTAAGCGCAACGATCACAAACTTACTTATGATGTCTTTACAGGTGATCGGAGTTGATCGTTTTGGCCTAATGCCAGAACATCTGGCTTATTTAATGATGATTTTAGGAGTAACTCAGATCTTTATGCAGACTTACGGCATTGGTTGGTGGCTTAAGCGTTGGCCGGATAAAGTTTGGTTGCTTGAAGTTGCTTTTTTGGTTCAAAGTGTGAGCCTGTTTATGGCCGGTTTTATGCTTAATCTGTGGTGGTTTATAGTTGCTTTAACTATTTTTCAAGTTGGATTTGCTCCTGTTAGGCCGGTGATAGCTGGAGTGCTTTCTGAAGCTGCTCACGACGATCATCAAGGGTTAATCTTGGGAGTGAATCAGTCGCTTTTGTCTTTAGGTAGGGTAATTGGGCCACTTTTGGCTGGTTTTGCCTTAAGCGCTCATCTTAGCCTACCTTTATGGTTGGGTTCAGGGGTAATGTTTGCTTCTGTGGTAGTTTTGTTTTTGGCTGGAAAACGATTTACTCCAAGTTTAACTAGATAGAATATGATAAAATAATGCAGTCAACCTTGCGGGTGTAGTACAACGGCTAGCATATCTCCCTTCCCCGCCTGCATCAGCTGACGCTGGAAGCGTTTGCTGGCAGGCAAGGAGAAGAAGAGATAATTAAAAACATTTGTAAAATATAGTGCGAGAGTAGCTCAGTTGGCTAGAGCGTCTGCCTTCCAAGCAGAAGGTCGCGGGTTCGAGTCCCGTCTCTCGCTCATCCCCTCCCCACGTACTGTTTGGTCTCGGTATCAACTATCACTGTTTCGTCTTTTTTAATAAAAAGCGGCGCTTGGACTTTAAGGCCGGTTTCAAGCTCGATCTCTTTTTTTGCCCCACTTACAGTGTCTCCTGCTACCGCGTTTTCTGCCCTTTTGACCTTAAGTTTAACCTTAGGCGGCAGGCTTACACCCACGGCTTTGTTGTCATCGATCATCAACACATAGACGTTAACTTCTGGAGTTAACAGATCTAGTTTGTCTTTTAAAAGCTCAATTGGCACACTTACCTGTTCGTAGGTGCGCTCATCCATAAAGACCGCCTCGTTGGTATCCTGATAAAGATACTGCATCTTACGGCTTGCAACATCCAGCTCTTCTACTACCTCGTTTGACTTGTAGGTAAACTCAACCGTGTTTCCGGTCTTTATGTTTTTAAGCTTCAAGCGCATAAAGGCCGATCCTTTTCCGGGGCTTAAAAAGTCTGTTTTTGTGACCAAGTGGGGTTGGTTTTTAAAAAGAATGTAGGATCCTTTTTTTATGTTGCCAGCTTTAAGTTTCATAGACTACTTTCTATCCTTAGTAAACATATCCTTAACGGGAAACATTATAACATTCTCGATCATGTCTGTATTTGCAAAAAGCATTACTAGTCGGTCCACACCCACGGCGATGCCGGCAACTTTAGGTAGCCCTTCTGTCATGGCAACTAAGAAATCCTCATCTATAGGCAAAAGTTGTTTACCAAGCTTTTGGCGCTCGCGAGCATCTTTATCCATAACATCTGCTTGGGTTTTGACATCGGTAATCTCAGAAAAAGCGTTACCTAGCTCAAGGCCGTTTATAAAGACCTCAAACCGTTCGGCGTATCTAGGATCTTCCTTTTTTGCTTGAGCGTAGGCACCGAGTTGAATCGGATAGTCATACAGGATTGTTGGTCTACCCTGCCCTAGGTTTGGTTCAACTTCATTTAACAAGATTTGATCAAAGGCCTCCTCCCAACTAGTGATCTGACGATAGCCTTTGGCAACGGCCTTTTGCATTAACTTGATTTTGTCTAGTAATGTTTCTTCATCCACGTCAGCATACTTTTCAAATGCTTCCTTAACCGAGAGTCTTTCCCACGGAGGGGTGAGATCGATTTCTTGATCCAAGTAAGTCAGCTTAACTGAGCTAATCTTCTCAAATCCTTTAACTTGCCACTTGTTGTCTTGATATGTCAAAGAAATATGCTGATTAATAAAACCAAAGATAAACTTAACTAAGTTTTCAAAATCAACCATCACGTTGGTGTAGTCGGCCTGAACATGATACCACTCAAGGATGGTAAACTCGTGGTTGTGAGTTGAGCTTAGCCCTTCGTGGTTGCGAAAACTTTTAGTAATCTGAAACATGTTTGTTGGGTAGCTTGCAAGCAGTTTTTTCATGGCAAACTCGGGTGAGGAGATTAAAAAAGCCTGCCTTTTTTTATTATCTATAAAACTAATGCGGGTTTGAAAAAAGTCTATATTGCTTTCTGTGCTTGGGGCATTGACTAAGATTGGTGTTTCTACTTCTAGATACTTCTGCCACTTAAAAAACAGACGAATCGCATCTATCACCTGAGCTCTAGTTTTTAGGTTATCTTTAAGTTGTTGGCTGGTTTTAAGTTTCTGCCAAGTCTTCATAAAGCATTATAGATTTTAAATTTTAGATTATTTTTAATTATCTCTAAACGTAATTTGGCTGTTAGTTAAGCTCCATCTCGATCTCCATCAGACGATTATACTTGGCTACCCGCTCACTACGACTTAAAGAACCAGTTTTAATCTGACCGGCTCCAGTGCCAACCGCTAGATCAGCAATAAAAGTGTCGCAGGTTTCGCCACTGCGGTGTGAGATAATTGTGCCGAACTCATGTTTTTTAGCTAGGTTAATGGCAGCTAACGTCTCGGTTACAGTGCCGATCTGGTTAGGTTTAATTAAGATAGCATTTGTGGCTTTTAGCTGAATGCCTTTTTCTAGTCTTTTTAAGTTGGTTGCATAAAGATCATCACCGACTGTCTGGATATATTGACCCAACTTTTGATTCATCGCCACGAAACCATCCCAGTCATCTTCTGCCAAGCCGTCCTCGATTGAGTAGATCGGAAAACGATTGATCCAGTCTTCATAAAGTTGAATTAGTTCTTGACTGGTAAGTTCTTCACCAGTAAGTTTAAGCTGGTACTGCTTACTTTCTGCATCGTAAAACTCACTGGCGGCTGGATCGAGGGCAATCTCAAAGTCAACCCCTGGTTCATAGCCTGCTTTTTTAATCGCTTTGACTATAAACTCAAGTGGTGCCTCGTTTGTGTTAAACTTTGGGGCAAAGCCACCCTCATCTCCTACAGTAGTGACAAGCCCCGCTTCTTTTAAGATATCTTTTAAAGTGTGAAACACCTCACTAGACCACCGAACGGCCTCTTTAAACGAATCAGCGCCGACTGGGGCAATCATAAACTCCTGCATATCCACTGAACCAACTGCATGTTTACCACCGTTTATGATATTCATCATTGGTTTCGGCAAAAAGATTTTTTTCTCTGGTGTGTTACTCAGTTGAGCGATGTATTTATAAAGAGGTAAGTTAATCGCTTTTGCTCCAGCTTTGGTTAAAGCCATGGAGACAGAGAGGATGGCGTTTGCTCCGAGCCGGCTTTTGTTTTCTGTACTATCAAGCTCAAGCATAAGCTGATCTAGTTGAGTTTGATTGGTGGGATCTTGACCTATGATTTGTGGTGCAATTACGTGATTAACATTACTGACTGCTTTTAGCACGCCCTTACCATGATACCTTTTAGGGTCACCATCTCTTAACTCCAAAGCTTCGTGCTTACCAGTAGAAGCCCCAGAGGGAACTTGGGCGCTAACAACGATGCCGATGTCTAGAGCAATGGTGGTTTTTATGGTGGGGTTGCCACGAGAATCTAGAATTTCCGTAGCGCGAACTAGTTTAATTAAAGCAGGCATGGTTTACCTTGTTTGCCTCTATTCGCCTGATACTTGTCTGCTTCGCAAACTCTCGGTCGGGCTTGCCGCCTGCGACAAGCCCGACGCTTCCGTTAATGCTTCGCATCCAAGTATCGGGCTTACTTTGTTTTGTATCTACTGGTATCCAGTATCTAGTATCCAACTTGCGCGCCCAGCAGGACTCGAACCTGCGACCTACTGCTTAGAAGGCAGTTGCTCTATCCAGCTGAGCTATGGGCGCAACACAACTTTAGTCACTCAGTCTTTTCTTAAGCCATTTACGACCGTAACCAGTTTTTAATTGTTGTTCTCGCTTCCTAGCTTTTTTTAAAGACAAACAAGCTTCGTAATAAATCAGTTTAAATGGCCTTCTATGTTTTGTGCTGTTTACCAATCCTTGGTTATGTTCTTTTAGTCTTTGTTTAAGATTAACGGTTGATCCTATATACCATTCATTATCGATGGTAGACAGTAGTACATATGTATAAAACATATTGATTGTTAAGTCTTAATTGCAGTTGCTCTACCCGCCTGCATCAGCTGGAGCTGGAAGCGACTGCGGGCAGGTCCAGCTGAGCTATGGGCGCACACCTTATTTATTTTAGGCCCTAAGCTATATTCTACCTGATCTTCAAGATACTTAAAGTATTTGTTAGCCCAGGTTCTTTCCAGAAAGTGCCGTGCACCAAGATAATCGTGTCCCCCGTTTTAACTATTTCTAGTTGCTTCATCTTTTCTATCAGTTTCGTCGAGCTCTCTAACTTGTCTCCTTGGGGGAGCTGGATCACATGAGGGATGGTGCCGTAACTTAGACTTAACTTGTAAAAGGTTCTTAGGTTGCTGGTTAAGACATAGATGGGTGTTTTGGGTCTAAGTCGCGAGATAGCTTGAGCTGTACGACCACTCTCGGTTAAGGCCACTATCTTGTCTATCTTTAAACCCTCTTTTTTAGATCTCTCAACCAACTCTACCGCCGCATGGGTGATATAATCACCAAAGTTATCATGTTTTAGTTTAAGCGGTTTAAGTTGAACGTATGGTTCATTAAAACTAGCGATCGATGCTTGGGCCGCCACCGCTTCCACCGGGAACTTACCGATAGTGGTTTCTTCAGAAAGCATGACTGCATCGGTGCCGTCGTAGATGGCATGGGCTACGTCTGAGACCTCAGCTCTAGTTGGACGTGGATTTTCGACCATACTTTTTAGCATCTGAGTAGCGGTAATCACCGGCTTAGCTGCTAGACGGCTTTTAGTGATGATCATCTTTTGCCAGTGAGTCAACTCTTGAAACGGTACCTCTACCGCCAGATCTCCTCTGGCTACCATGATCGCATCCGCCTCGGCGATAATCTCATCTAGGTGGTCGATCGCGGACTGGTTCTCAATCTTGGCTATAATGTCTGCCTCGATTCCTCGTTTAACCATCTCTTTTTTAAGTTGTTTAATGTCATGAGCGTTACGGACAAAAGAAAGACCAATAAAATCAACCTGATTGTTATTTTTGGCTACGGCATCTAGATGCCTTAAGTCTCGGTCGATCAGTGATGGCAAGGGAATGTTTACGCCTGGAGTGTTTAAAGTTTTTCTATGAGAGATAACAAAGTTTCCTAGCGATCGGGTGATAATCTTGTGTGGTTTTTTTTCTATAACCTCAAACTCTCCTAAACCGTCGTCGATTAAGATGTGATCACCGACACTTAAAGCGTCGATGACTACTTGAGGAATTATGGGTGAGTTGGGTAAAGGAGTCTCTTTTGTGCTTAAGAATGTTACTGGATCAGAGAACTTTACCTTAAAACTTTTTTCATTTAGTAAGTTAATTCTAATTTCTGGGCCTTGTAAGTCAAGCAAGACGCCTAAAGGACGCTTAATCTTTTTTGAAACCTGTCTGACTCGCTTGATTCTTTCTTGGTGCCAGTTGACATCGGCATGTTTGGTGTTAAATCTCGCCACGGTCATGCCAGCATGAGCAAGTGCCTCAAGGGTTTCGGGACTATCTGTGGCCGGACCGATAGTGGCAACGATTTTTGTGTTTGGTAAACAGATTTTTGAATCTGACATAAATAGGCTTGGTCTTTCTTTTTTTAAAAAAATACTTTACACTGTAAAACTTATGGGACTCTGGTATTATAGTCTAGTTAGTCGATAAAATAAAGAAAGGAGATCATGTCAGGTAGCACTAACGATAAAGTCAAAACGGGAAAAGACCTAGCCGAAGATGCCTTAAAAGCGGCTAGCCAAGATCTGGATGAGGTAGCAAACTCAGATCAACTAGCTGAGACTTTACAGCATCTTCAAGCAGTCATCGAACGAAATGCTAATGAGCTTAACAACCTAAATCAAAAACTCAAAGAAAAGCGCTCGATGTTTAAAAATGTTTTCGAGTCGGATGCTACTTTAGCCAAGCTTGAAGAAGAGTACACAAAGATTTTGGATAAACTAAAAGAAAGTAAAGCCAGAATCCAAGCTTCACCAGAAGCAACAGCGCTAAAGACTCAGATTGCCGAGCTTAATGAACAGAAAAAAGAGATTGAGGAGACTCTAAGTAGTCATCTTTTAAACTACTACCAGTTAACCGGTTCGACCAGTTTTGATACCAGTGATGGTGATCAGTGGGAGTTTGTGGTTAAAGCTAAGGTTAAGAGTCGGAAAAGGTAGGTTGGGTAGATACTAGATAATAGATACTGGATACTGGATGTTGAGATAAGTCTAGTGACCAGTACCTAAAATCCAGTATCTATTATGTTCTTGTTCCCAGGCGGAAAAGTAGGTGTTCAATAGATGATTGAGGTGAGTTCTTGCGCTTTTTCATGCTACGTAAGCGTTTGCGCAGACGAATAAACTCAATCTTTTTCTTAGCTCTTTTAGCTGACGGTTTCAAAAAATAGCGTCTTTCTTTGGCTATCTGAACAATATTAGCCGCAAAAGTCGCCTTTTTAAACTGGCGAATAATGTCGTTTGTGTTTGATTTTGGTCCGGCTTTAATAATAATTGGCATATAGGCTTGGTAGTTTATATGGTTTCTTACTATTTTACAAGATGGTTATTATAACATGTTAGTATAAAGGTACCAAATGGCAATGTAGGTGCACTACCTCGATTAACCCATCCGTGTTAAACAATACTTTAACCCCCTTGGGGTGGTATGTTTCCGTTAGTTTTAGTCTTACTTTGTCTACAAACTCAAGGTAAGCTTTGATAAAATCAGCATCTTCTTGGCTAACTAACTGATGTAGGTCATCAAGATGTTTTTTGGGTATAACGAGAGTGTGCCCCTTACTTGTAG
>WFTH01000008.1 GCA_015485595.1 Candidatus Microgenomates bacterium | reverse complement strand
TACCGCCACCGATCAGAAAGGAAAGACCACGGAAAAGATTCGCTATGTTCAGGTTGCTTTAGGGGATTAAGTAGTTTTTTATGCTATAATCAAAGCTAGGTTTAATCAGAAAAAGGAGCCTTTATGACGACCGACTCGTTTATTATTATCTTCTCTGTTTCTTTGCTAATCTTAACTATCCTGATGAGCGTGGTAGGTATCTACCTGATCATGGTCTTAATCGAGGCCAGAGGCACTTTAAAACGAGTTAACAGCGTTATCGACGAAGCCACAAGCACGGTGCAGAAGATCACCGCTACCACCGGTAGTCTGGGTGGGTTGATGGGTGGTCTGGCTACAGGGGTGCAGGTGTTTAAGGCTTTTGCCGGCAGACTAGAAGAAAAACGTTCAACCTCTCGATCAAAAACTAAGCGTTAAAGTAGGGATCTATGAGAAAAAAAAGCGGGCGTGAACCTGAAATCTTTATTAGCGGTTTGATTATCGGTCTGTTTGCTGGTAGTGCTTTTCAGTTTCTAAGTTCAAAAGAAGGTCGCAAGCTAAAGGATCAGCTAGCGAAACAGTGGCGTCAAGCCAGGTTGGAGTTGGTTGAAAGAGGTTTATTGGAAAAAACGGTTCCGGAGGATCTAGTCTCTGCTTTTGGACATTTTCTTCAGGAGGCCGGCTTGGGTTTAAGTGGTTTGAAGGCTAGGTTAGCAGGGTTGGTTAAAGAAGAGGCCGGTCCTAAACGGTCTAGTGCTTCACGTTCAAAACGCACCAAGAAGCGCTCAAGCAGTAAGCAATCTCTTAAGTTTAAAGGAGTCTAAGCTATGTCTAACTTCACCGGAGAGAGCCTGCGGCGAAAGTATCTGGATTTTTTTAAGGCTAGGGGGCATAAAGAGATTCCATCAGCCTCTTTGGTGCCGGAAAACGATGCTACTACCCTGTTTACTGGCTCGGGCATGCAGCCTTTAGTTCCCTATCTTTTAGGTAAAGAGCATCCTTTGGGTAAGCGTTTAACCAACTCCCAGAAAGCTTTTCGTTCTCAAGACATCGAGGACGTGGGAGATAACCGCCACACCACCTTTTTTGAGATGCTAGGCAACTGGTCACTCGGTGACTACTTTAAAAAAGAACAGCTTAGGTGGTTTTTTCAGTTTTTGGTGGATGAGGTTGGGCTTGATCCTAAAAGGATCTACGTCTCTGTTTTTGCGGGCGATAAACGATTTAACTTGGCTAAGGATGACGCATCGGTAAAGATCTGGCAAGAACTGTTTGCCGAAAGAAAAGTTGAGGCTCGTGTGGTTAACAATCCAGAAGAAGAGGGTTTGGCTGGCGGTCGCATCTTTTTTTATCCAGCGAAAAAGAACTGGTGGTCTAGAGCGGGAGAGCCGGAGAAGATGCCTGAGGGTGAGCCAGGTGGACCAGACAGCGAGGTCTTTTACGACTTTGGTCCTAAGTGGAGGTTGCACGAGCGCTCGCCGTGGAAGGATCAGCCTTGCCACATAAACTGCGACTGTGGTCGTTTTTTGGAGATCGGTAACTCGGTCTTTATGCAGTACCTTAAGACAGAGGAAGGTTTTAAGCCCCTGCCAAAAAAGAACGTGGACTTTGGTGGCGGACTGGAGCGGATCTTAGCTGCCAGTCAGGATCAGCCGGACATCTTTTTGACCGACCTTTTAAAACCGATCGTGGACAGGGTGGTTGAGCTTTCTGGTAAACCTTATGAAGCCAAGCATCAGGTCCCGATGCGGGTGATTGCTGATCATGTTAGAGCCTCGGTCATGCTCATGGCCGATGGAGTCATGCCGGGTAATAAGGAGCGAGAGTACTTTGTGCGTCGTTTACTGCGCCGTGCCATTCGGTTTGCTCATCAGTTGGGTATCGATCAACCGTTTCTAGATCAGCTTGTGCCGGTGGTAGTTAAGATCTACCAAGGTCACTACACCGACTTAGCAGATAAGGTTGAGCTGATTCAGGCCGGTGTAGCAGAGGAAGAGAAGAAGTTTAGAAAAGCCTTAGCCACCGGTCTTAAGAAGCTAGATAGTTTAAAGGTGATTGACGCCCAAGCAGCCTTTAAACTTTATGAGAGTTATGGTTTTCCGTTTGAACTTACTGCCGAGATCGCGGCCGAGAAAGGGTTTAAGCTAGATAAAGATGAGTTTGAGAAGCTTAAAAAGCTTCATGCTCAGAGGTCTCGCACCGCCTCGGCTGGCAAGTTCAAGGGTGGGCTGGCAGATAAAGACCAGACGACTGTTAAGTTTCATACTGCCACTCATCTTTTGCATGCCGCCTTACGGCAAGTTTTGGGAGAGAAGGCCCGTCAGCGTGGCTCGCACATTACCCGCGAGCGTTTAAGGTTTGACTTTGAGTTTGATCGCGCTTTAACTTTGGATGAGATCAAGCAGATTGAAGCCTTGGTAAACGAGTGGATTAAAGCTGATCTGCCGGTTCATCGTCAAGTTTTACCTAAAGACGAGGCATTAAAATCCGGCGCGATTGCTTTTTTTGGGGAGAAGTATCCAGAGATGGTCTCGGTCTACACCATCGGCAAGACCACAGATGACTATGTTTCCAAAGAGTTTTGTGGTGGACCGCATGTAAAACACACAGGTGAGATCGGCGGTCCGTTAAAGATTAAAAAAGAAAAGTCCTCTGGCGCGGGTGTGAGGCGGATCTATATGGGATATGCGTAGATGCTTAGTCATCCTGAATTTAGTTCAGGATCTCATAACTTAGAACTTAGATACTGGATGCTAGATATTAGAATAAAAGTTGGTAATCTACCTACTACAAACTACTCGCCCACTAAACAGAAATACCGAATAAC
>WFTH01000007.1 GCA_015485595.1 Candidatus Microgenomates bacterium | reverse complement strand
CTCGATGGGGTTTGGTTTGTCTTTTTCTGTGTAAGGTGTCTTTTTTTCACCGTCAAAAACATAGGCGGTGGAGATGTGGATCAGGTGCTTGTTAGTTTTCTCTGCCGCTTGGGCGATGTTCTGGGTACCAACCACGTTTACTTGCCAAGCTAGCCCAGATTTATCGCCGCGTTGCTCCCAAGCGCCGGTAACGTTAGTGTAGGCGGCCATATGAATAATAAACTCAGCTGGAGAGGCTTCAACTGCCTGCATTACTTGGTCTGCATTAGTAATATCCACCGGATTTACTGGATCATGCAGATCTAGGTTGGTAATCTTGTATTTATCTTTGTAGAGGTCAACAAACTTGGAGCCAACTAGACCACTTAAGCCGGTGCCGATGATGGGGATTTTAGATTTCATATGATTCAAACCTTCAATTTTAATTTTAAAAAGTTAGCTGCTAAATATTCTTAAGTATCAACTTTAAATTGAATGACGAATAACCAAGCTCAAATCACGAAACAGTTTCGTTATTTGAACATTCGTGATTCGTTATTTAAATTCAACATCGTATAAATCGTTAAGGTTTACAGCTTTTTGATCTCGTTCGGAGATAATCAACTTGTCTTTCTCAACCGGCCAGGGGATGTTCAGTGTTGGGTCAAAAAGATTAATCGCCACATCTTTTTTTGGATCGCGGTCTTTATAAAGTTTATCAAAAAAGTAAAAGTAGTTTAGGGTTTCTGTCATTACCAGCACAGAGTTTGCCACACCTCTAGGAATATATAAGGCGCCATAAAGAGCATTAGGAAATTCGGCATCATCGCCAAGTAAAAAGGCTTGCCACTTGCCGAAGGTAGGAGAGTCTTTGCGAACATCAAGCAAGACGCTAAAGGCTACCCCGTTTGGCACAGTCACTAGCTTGTTCCAGCCTTCAGCATGAAAGCCTTTAATCACGTTCTTTCTATTTTTAGCGTGGTTAATTTGAACTGGTTTAAAAGGCTTATCAAGCACTGTGTTTAGTTCTGGCAAGCGTGCAACCTCACTAAAGTAGCCTCGTTTATCGGTATGTTTTTGACTTTGAATGAATAAAAGCCCCGGCAGACTGGTTTTAAAGATGCCATCAGCTAAATGATCAGTTTCAGTTGGTTGGTAAAGGGGGATATTTAGCATGTTTTGGTTAGTTAGATACTAGATACTAGATACTAGATACTAGATGTTAGTACTGTCATCCTGAACTTGTTTCAGGCCTGTCCCGACAAAGTCGGGGATCTCGTTGTTTAGTCTGAAGTAAGAAGTTTGAAGTATGAAAATTGTTTCCTCACCTCTTTCCACTTCCTACTTCTTACTTTAACCGTTGAGATTCTGAACATCTCATGCTCGCTTCGTTCGCTTGAGTTTTCAGAATGACAATGTGTGTTTAATTACTATTATACTGTTTTTTAAAATAATCTTTTTCTCTTTCTTTAAGTGGTTTCCACCACTCAGGATGATCTTGATACCACTTAATCGTTTGTTTTAGACCTTCCTCTAGGTCAACGCTTGGTTGCCAGCCAAGCTCTTTTTCTATCTTGCTCCAGTCTACACTATAACGCCGATCATGTCCGGGTCGGTCCTTTACAAACTCGATCATGCTTTCATCTTTATCCATGAGTTTTAAGATGAGTTTGACTACTTCTAGGTTAGAAATATCTTTATTTAGTCCACCCACTAAGT
Source organism: Candidatus Microgenomates bacterium (assembly GCA_015485595.1). GTDB lineage: Bacteria > Patescibacteriota > Microgenomatia > UBA1400 > PJMF01 > WFTH01. The sequence goes on along the minus strand of WFTH01000007.1, from coordinate 5,789 downwards.
AAGTACGCCTTGGCGGATTGTCGGTTAAAAGCACTTTCTCGATGGCTCGAGCATGATCCTCCACAAACAGCCAGTCGCGCACATTTAAGCCATCGCCATAGACCGGAACCTTCTTACCTTCTATTAAGTTGGTAATGGCCAAGGGAAAAAGTTTTTCGGGAAAGTGATAAGGGCCATAGTTGTTTGAACAGTTAGTAATCGAGTAGTTTAAACCATAGGTTTCTCCATAAGCACGTACTAGGTGGTCTGAGGCGGCTTTGCTGGCTGAGTAAGGACTTCTGGGATCATAGGGAGTTTCTTCGGTAAACTTTTCTTTTGTGTTAAGTTCAAGTGAGCCAAAAACCTCATCAGTTGAGACATGGTGAAAGCGCTTGACCTTATGTTTAAGTGCTGACTTTAGGAGTGTGTGGGTCCCCATAACGTTTGTTTCTAGAAACACGTCTGGATTAAGTACTGAGCGATCTACATGGCTTTCGGCAGCAAAGTGCACCACCATGTCTACATCGGCCATCAACTTGTCAACCAACTCAGCATCGCGAATGTCGCCTTTAACGAATTTATAGTTGGGCAGGTTTTCAACATCTTTTAGATTGGCTAAGTTGCCAGCATAAGTTAGAAAGTCTAGATTGATAATCTTGTCATCTGGATAACGTTTGAGCCAGTGGTGAATAAAGTTGCTGCCGATAAAGCCAGCTCCACCAGTGACCAACAAAGTCATGGGTTTATGAGGCATAAGCGGGTCTGTGGGTTTGTCCATAATAATCTTATTATATGAAAGTAAACTCAAAACTCAAAACTAAAACTTAAAAAGTTTAAAATTTAAGATTTTTAAGTTTAGAGTTTAAAAATTGTGATTTGATGACTTTTAATAGTATACTATGGTTAAATTCGTATGTTTAAACGTCTGAAGCTCCTGGCTTTAAACTACTGGCAGCTGTTTGTCCTGATTATTATTTTTGTTATCTCAAGCTATGCTTTGTTTCAACCTCATCTTTTTCGTGTTCATGACTACGTCCATGGGGCACGTATTGCCCAGATGACACTAGCCTTAAAAGACGGTCACTTTCCAGTAGTTTGGACTCGTGACTTTGGTTTTGGTTATGGCATGCCTCTTTTTCAGTTTTACGCCCCCTTACCTTACTATGTAGGCAGTTTTTTTTACCTTGTTGGTTTTTCGCTTTCAAACGCGGTTCGAGTTTTATTTTTAGTGCCAAACCTTGTAAGCTTGGTTGGCGCTTACTTTTTAGGTAAAAAACTTTTTCAAAACAAGTTAAGTGGGGCTTTGCTGGCTACCACTTTTACCTTAGCTAGCTATCGGGGTTTAAATCTGTTCGTGCGAGGGGCGGTCTCTGAGTCTTGGGGCATGATGACTTACCCTTGGATTTTGTTAGCTAGTTTACTGGTGATTCAGAAAAAACGTTGGGGTTGGCTTTTACTCACTTTCTCACTTGCAACTTTACTTTTGTCTCATAACTTAAGTGTGGTTATGTTCTTGCCGTTTGCGGTTTTAACTACGGTGCTTGTTTGGTTGGTTTATCTGTGGCAAAAGGGGAAGTTAAGAAACCTAAAGCAGCTTTTTCAAACAGAGATGAAGACCTTCTTTGCCTTTGTGGGTAGTTACCTTTTAGCTTTTGGCTTGAGCGCTTTTTATACAGTGCCAGCATTTTTGGAAAAAGACTTTACCCAAGTAGAGAAGATGGTTTTAGGTGGTTACTTTAACTACCGTCTCCACTTTATCTACTTAAGACAGCTTTTAAAAGATAATTGGGGCTATGGTGGTTCAACTTGGGGGCCAAACGATGATATAAGCTTCTTTTTAGGTTGGGGGCAGTGGCTAGGTTTAGCCTTGGTGCTGACTGTGGTGATAGTCTTTTTCAGTCTAGTGGCTTGGTACTTGATTAGAAAGCAAAGCTTGAGTCAAGTGTTTAAACCAAGGTTGTTGAAACTGCTTAAAGTAAGCTTGCTAGCGGTGAGCTTTTTACTAATGATGGGATGGGCTATTTTACTAGCAACCGAAAAAACCTTACTAATCTGGCAATCATTTGAGTTTCTTAAGTTTTTGCAGTTTCCATGGCGCTATCTCTCGGTGGCGGTGATGTTTTTGAGCTTGGTAATAGCAGCCCTGCCGACTTTCACTCGTTTATTTAAGTTTACTTTATGGCGCTGGTTGATCTTTGGCTTAAGTGGTTTGGTGATCTTGATTGTTGGTGCAACCAGTATGCGTTACTTTAGGCCTCAGAGTTATTTAAGCAATGATCAAACTTTTTACTATGATGATAGAGAGCGCATTGCTAAGCAGATGAGCTACATCTTACCAGATTATGCACCGTCTGCTCTTAACGTAAAGATAAAACCCAACGAAGGTTCAGTCCTGGTTGGCCCAGACTGGTTATTAGTTGAGTCTAAATCCAAAAAAGATGAAGCTAAATCAAAAGTTCTGGTAGACAAAACTCAAGCAACTTTGGTTGAGTTTAACCTACCTAAAGAGGTGGTGGTTACTTTTGCTCGAGCTTATTATCCTGGTTGGAAGGCAGAGATAGATGGTAACCCAACAAAACTTAAGGTTAGTAAAGATGGCTTGATTCAAGTAGCGGTACCGAAAGGAGCGCATAAAGTAGGTCTTTACTTAGCTGATACGCCGGTTAGAGCTATAGGAAAATGGATCTCATTTACGAGTTTGGTAATCCTGACTGGAGTGATGGGGTGGGTAAAGATTAAAAATTGATAATTAAATAATTAAAAATGTAAAGTCAAAAGCTTAAAAATGAAGTTTTTCAGCAAACCATTGCCAAAGCCAATAAGTGAGAAACACATGATACGTTTTTTATTTCTGCTAGTAATTGTTTTGGCTATTGCTGCTGGATACTTTCAAGCCATCTACAAACAAGAGCGGAAACGTTACTTAAGACTGGAGGATAAGTATGTAAGAGTTAGAAGTCAGTTAGGTAGAGAAAAGATGCAGGAGCTTATTGATAAAAGTTATTAGATATGCCAACTAGTCAACTTATAACTGACGATCAACTAGACACCGAGATAGATCAGGCTAAAGAGCCTGAGATCGACTTTCAAAAGGTAAAGAAAAAATCAGTTACCGGCGCCGTTTCTTACTTTTTACGCACCATTGTTTTGCAGGGTATTGGTTTTGCTTCGGTGGTGGCCTTATCTACCTTCTTTCAACCTTCGGATTTTGCTATTTATGGGATTGTAGCTGCTATTATTGGGCTTTTAACCTTTATTTCCGATGTGGGGTTGGCGGCTGCTTTGGTGCAAAAAAAGACCGAGCCGACCAAAAAAGACTTAAGGACTGCTTTTTGGGTGCAGCAAGGTTTAAGCTGGGTGATCGTAATGATAGGGCTTATAGTAATAGTCTTTGGTTGGTTGTCTCAAAAGACCGGTCCGGCGGGAAACTGGATCTTGCTAGCTTCGGTTCTTTCTTTTCCTTTAATCACCTTAAAGACCATGCCTTCCATCCTGCTGGAAAGAAAGCTTGAGTTTTCCAAGCTGGTTATTCCTCAAATTTTAGAACAGCTAACATATCATGGCATCTTGATCACCTTAGCTTGGCTTGGGTTTGGGGCGATCGCTTTTGCCTGGGCGATTATTGCTCGCTCGCTTATTGGGGTGATCGCTATGACCATCATTCAGCCTTGGCCGTTTGGTTTTTCTTTTAGCAAAGACTCCTTTAGAGAACTTTTTAGCTATGGCTTTAAGTTTCAGCTTAATGATCTTTTAGCCCGAGTTAAAGACCAGCTTTTCTACTTAGTCTTGGGCGGTTGGTTGCCCTTAAACCAGTTTGGTTATATTCAGTGGGCTAAACAGTGGTCGATGTATCCTTACAACTTAACAGTTCAGAACGTGATGGCCATCACATTCCCTACTTTTTCTCGCCTACAACACCACAAAAAGAAGCTGGCTCGAGCGATCGAGATTTCTTTGTTTTTTATCTCACTAGCCATCTTTCCTATCTTGGTCGGCATGTCCTTGTTTATCTATCCTCTAACTCAAGTTTTGCCTTCTTATAACAAGTGGGAGCCGGCGGTTTTGAGCTTTGTTTTCTTTACTTTAAGCATTGGTTGGGCGGCGTTGTCGACGCCGTTGACCAACACTCTAAATGCTATTGGCCAGATAAACAAGACCTTAAAGCTGATGATCATGTGGACAGTTTTAACCTGGACGTTAACGCCGGTGTTTATCTTTTTCTTTGATTATAATGGAGTAGCTTTAGCCGCCTTGGTAATCGGTTTTAGTTCGCTACTGGCCTTTTACTACGTTAAACAGGTAGTGTCAGTCAGGATCTGGGAGCAGATCTGGCGTCAGCTTCTGGCTTCAGCGGTTATGGCGTTAGTGGGGCTTTTGGGTTGGCAGGTTTGGCTTAAAGGTTGGCCACAGCTAGTTGGTGGCATGATCTTGGTTGGTTTGACTTACTTAGTGATTTTGGGGCTTGTGGGTGGTAAGAAGGTTTGGGCAGAGGTTAAAAACTTAAAAGTCAAATAGACTTTTATTCTATGCTAGAATGAAACCTGAATAAGTGACTTAGCAAAATTAAAAGTTTATAGTAACGATTTTATGCTTTCCGTTATCATCAACACTAAAAATGCCGCCAAAACCTTGGCCAGAACACTCGAGTCAGTTAAGTTTGCTGACGAGGTGGTGGTAGTAGATCAGCACAGCAGTGACCAAACCAGAGAGATCGCCAAGCATCATGGAGCTAAGGTGTTTTTGTTTGACGATCTTGGACGGGTTGAGCCAGAGGCTAGAAACTTTGCCTTAAGTCAAGTTACTAAACCTTGGATTTTAATGGTAGATGCGGATGAAGTGGTGCCAAGTAGCTTAGCAAATAAGATTAAAAACTTAGTGCGCCAATCACCCAAGTCGATAGGTGGCTTTTTGATTCCTAGAAAAAACTTCATTTTCGGTGACTGGATCAAGCACTCTGGCTGGTGGCCGGATTACCAGCTTAGACTTTTTCGCAAAGAAGGCGCAGCCTGGCAGGCAGGTGTTCATAGCCAAGTTAAGATTGAAGGAGAGATTAAACGTCTGCCAGCCAAGCCAGACCTGGCTTTAGTACACCATAACTACACCACTATCGGTGATTTTTTAGAAAGACTGGATCGTTACTCTACCTTAAAGGCCAACGAGCAGAACGAGCTTAACGATAATCAGGAGAGGGTAGGACAAAAACTGATTGAGCTTTTCTTTCAAGAGTTTGTACGCCGACTGTTTTACTATCAGGCTTATCTAGATGGGGGTAGGGGAGTGGGTTTAAGTTTTTTGCAGAGCATGCATGAGCTGGTGATACTTTTAAAGCGGTGGGAAGCAGCTGGCTTTGTGGAGCTTAAAAAAAATCAAAGCCGGGCAGTGATGGAGGCTATGAGTCAAGTTAGAAAAGACCTAGCTTATTGGTTGGCAGACTATCAAGTTAAAAACAGCTCAGGTCTGAAGCAGTTTTACTGGCGCTTAAGGAGAAAACTTAAGATCTAGGGTATAATAGTTTCTATGCCACATGTTTCAATTATTTTGGTGGATTTTAACTCTCATGATCAGACTAAAGAGTGTTTGTTGTCTTTGGCAAAGATAAGTCATACCAGTTTTAGTTACGATGTGATAGTGGTTGATAACGCTTCGTTAAAATCGCTAACAGACAGATGGGTAAAACGTTATCACCCAGAAGCGCATTTGGTTCGCTCTCAAGCCAATCTAGGTTTCACCGGCGGAAATAACCTTGGTATTTATTGGGCCATGGAGCGGTTTGATTCAGACTATGTCTTGCTTTTAAATAATGACACCAC
>WFTH01000006.1 GCA_015485595.1 Candidatus Microgenomates bacterium | reverse complement strand
GTGTTAAAAAAAAGATCAAAAAAAGGATAGTGAATCACTTCTGCCTCCAATTCGGAATCAACTAACTCGACTTCAGGTAGTTCAGAAAGGGCTTGGTGTAAATAGCGCGTGTAAACTCCTATCCCACGGTGGCGGTGCTTGGAGCTTAAAGGAGAGATGTCCAGCTTAACCTTAACTTTTTTCATAAAGCTCCCAAAGCTTAAGATAAGCAAACGGAAAGTGAAGCGCGCTCATTAGGGCAAAAACAAAGCCGGCCTTGCCATCCAAAAAGCCTTTATGACGCAGATAAAGTGAAAAAAATGTGCCAAGAGGCTTGGTCAAGTAACAACTTAGTCCAAAACCTAAACTGGGTTTTTTATTTTCTTTATACCACTGACTAGCTGTAAAAGAAGTGTAGGTGTTAAACTTGCGTAGATAATCAGAAAAAGTGGGATTTGAGTAGTGTAAAAGATGTCCCTTAGCCCAACCAACTGGTCCATCTACCTCTATCTGCTCATGCACACTTTTTTGGGGCAAACGAGCATAGCCATTAATGTAAAGTCGAATAACTGGATCAGGATACTGACCACCTTTTTTAAGCCAAGTGTTTAAAAATAGGTTTTTGCGTCTTAACCACCAGGCTACTGGCCTATCAAAATTTTTAATTTTAAATTTTAAATTTTTGGTTGAAATAGCCTGAGTCTTTGACTTTAAACTTCTAACCGATCTAACCCAGTCGGCTTGTTTTAGTTGAGCAATAAACTTTGCTAGTTCGCTATCTACCACCTCGTCCGCATCAAGTTGTAGAACCAGTTCTCCTTTAGCCTGATCCATACCCATCTGTTTGTTAATATGGAAGTTAAGCTTATTTGTGGTTTTTATAACCTTCGCGTTGTACTTTTTGGCAATTGTAACGGTATTATCTGTAGACTCACCATCTACCACGATGATCTCGTCTGCTAGGTTTTTTACACTATCTAGACAGCGCGGTAGGTTTTTTGCTTCATTATGAACTGCCAGCACCACAGAGAGTTTGTTGACTGTTTTAGGCATAAGATTTAAGACTCATTATAGCATTAGTTTAAACCCAAAGCTCAAAACTATTTTCTAATGCTCCAATTACCAAACTACAAATCTCAAACAATTGTCAAAAACCAAATCTCAATGTTCAAACATTTGGTTCATTGGTAATTGTAGCTTGTTTGTAATTTGAGTCATTGGGATTTGGTTATTAATCTTCAATCATCAATCTTCCAGCTATCCTTGTCCCAATAAAACAAAACCTTCTCTGCGTTATTTCTGTCTTTGGGATTGACAATAAAGTGGTAGTTTTTTACTTGCTCACCATAACGCAAACCAATGTTGTTTGGTAACTGACGTTTGTTTTGGGTTAAAAACACTTCAGGAGGCAGTTTAAGATACCAAGCCAGTAAAATATACTGATATCCACCGGGATCAACCACGGCAATTTTTTGATTTTGATATCTAGACTCAAGTTCAGCCAAACCAGACTGAAAACCGGTAGCTTGGTAAATACTTCTACTTTCTTTTTGATAGTTAACAAATAGTTTTGGTAGGTAGTTAAGAAACTCGAGCATCACTAAAATGGTAACGCCAAGATACCACCAAAAAACAAACTTTTCTTTTGATTTTTTTAAATAGCTAGCAACTTTGCTTACAAAAAACGTAGCAAAAACTAGAAGCACCCAAAAAAATAACAAGCTACGTGTAGCGTGGGGTGCATCGGTGGTAATGCTTGCTGGAGCTAGAGAGATAATTAAAAGATAGAACCATAAAAAACGTATATCGGCCGGTTTAACCAAAACTTGCTTCAACCAAGTAAAAAACCCTTTTAAGCGACTACTCTCTCTAGGAAATCTGACCGACCATAGCAACGTTATCCCGGCAAAAATCAAGCCTAAGAGAGCCAGAATATAAACACTTAAATAAATCTGCCCCGTACCCGGTACCGCATGCCAAGGATGATAAGGGGCTAAAGAAACAAAACTGGGATTAAAACTAGCTAGAAAATTTTTCAAACTTAAATAAAGATCATAAAGATAACGGTTGCCTATTAAAGACTGTAAACTTGGTGGCAAACTTTGACGAAACCGAGCAAAAGCAAAAAATACCCCCGAATCAGAAAAAATTGTAATCTCATTTTTTCCGGTTAGAACCGGCCAGAGTTGCCACAAGCCAACTAAAAATACACCGCCTAAACTAACCACGCCACTTACCCAGTGCTTAACTTTACTCAAATCTCTGGCCAAAAGAATAAAAACCAAGATAAACGGCAATAGTAAAAAAGGCGTGTTATAAGTAAAAATTGCAAACAGATAAACTAGACCTGCCAAAATATCAAGCATTAAACGTTTTTTTAAGTTTTTAGTTGGCAACCAAAATAAAAAAAGACTTAAGATCAGATAAAACAAAGCGACGTTGGCTTCATAAGCAAACCGAGAGTAAAAGATGGTAAAAGGCGCAGTAGCAATAAGCAAAGTAAAAAACAAACTTTCAAGTTTTTTAAAATGAAAGATTTTTAAAGCAAAAAAGTAACTTAAGATAACTAAAAGTGTCCCTGCTATGGCAGAAGGTAATCTTACTACCCAGTCCGCATAAGGCAAAAAATGAAATAAGCCTACAATTAACATGGGATAACCAACGAGTTTCCAGTCTCCAAACGACTGAAGCACTAAAGGCCAGCGTACCCCCCATTCATCTACTCCGGCATTTTTAAGCAAGTAAGCGTTATAAGCTAATGCCGCCTCGTCTCTGTTTAAGATAGAGACTACTTGATCCAGTTT
>WFTH01000005.1 GCA_015485595.1 Candidatus Microgenomates bacterium | reverse complement strand
GTATAATTTTTTTATAACTGTGTCAAAGTGAGTTATATGAACCCTATAATATCATTAAATTGGACTTTTTACAATGAATAAAATCTTGGCCAATCGATTTTTCTTAGTGGGATTTGTGGTTCTAACCATAGTCTTTAGCCTCTCCTTACGTAAAACCAGACTAAAGAGTGAGTACTCAGCCCAAGTCTTAAAACAAAAAGAGGCCGGAGTAGCTAAGCTAAAAAAAGAAGTTGAGAGTTTAAAGAAAAAAAATCAAAGCTTAAATGATGAGTACATTCAAGAAAAGATTATTCGTGATGAGCTTTTAATGCAAAAACCAGGGGAGATTGTGTTTCAACTACCGCCGGAGTTAACTCAACCAAGTCCTAGCCCAACCCCTACCCCCACGCCAGCAAACATAAATCGGTGGAGAAGTCTCTTGCTCCGCTAGTTTTGCTAACCTAGAGGAGTTGAAACGTTAATCTTGACCGACAAAAGGTAAAACTGAAAAGAAAACTCAAGTATAAACCAACTTTAGGTTTTTAGCCTTTAAATTAAAACAATGTTGCGGGACTGGGAGTCGAACCCAGCCTGTGAGATTATGAGCCTCACGTGCACCGTACACTATCCCGCGCGAATTCTTTTTTATAAAGAACAGGGTTGTATTATAACTTTTTTAGCTGATTTTGTCAAAGATTTTTGGTATAATGGCACTTCACAAAGACGAAGGCAGGGTAGCTCAGTTGGTTAGAGCATCGGATTCATAAACCGAAGGTCGTGGGTTCAAGTCCCACCCCTGCTACATAAAACGAAAGAAAAACGTTATCTTTAAAAGATTAAATCGTGACAAGCAAAGTAACGCGAACTATTTTCATTATACTGCTTCTTGTTTTGCCGTTTGTAATCTGGTTTCTTTATGCTAGTTGGAAAAGCAAAAAAAGTTTTAGTGTTACTTACGCCAGGCAAGAACTAAGTAAAAAATTACTAGAGAAGTGTAACAATTCGACCGAGCTTTGCCCTAAAAACTTAATCGAGTTAAAGGTCTTTGCCCCCAAACTATTCAAGCAAGTAAGTCAGTATAAGTTGCCAACATATACTTTTCGAAACAGATCAGACTGGATTTTAACAGTTAAGTTTAATGACTACCAATACGCCGTTCACGACTCGACATCAAAAAGCGCTATTGTTGGCAAAATATATGGTTATCCAAAGTAAATCAAACACTTAGCGAGCTCCTAGTGATAGCAAGAAAACTATGCTATTAAACCACCCACACCAGATAAAACTTGTTGTTTTGGATGTTGATGGTGTGGTGGTTAACTCACCTAAACAAAAACTTCCCTCTAAAAAGCTAGTAAAAGTCGTTTCTGAACTTCAAAAGAGGCTAGACATTAGTGTGGCTACCGGCAGAGTCTGGCCGTTCGTAAAACCGATAGTCAAAAAACTTAAACTCACTACCCCTGTAGTCGTAGCTGGTGGTGCTCAAATAATCAAACCTCAAACAGAAGAAGTTATCTGGCAAAAAACCATATCCACTCAATCAATTAAACAAGTTTTAGCGGTTTTTCGAGAGTATCCTCAATGGGGTTTGTTGGCTAATAATTTTAGCGAAAATGAGTACCATTACCATCGGGTTAAACCCGATGATTTTAAACTAGACGAACCCATATTTTTTATAGAGCAAGCCTTTTTACCCAAAAATATAGCTAACGAGGTCAAAGCTAAACTTGATCTTATTCCTGGTGTAAAACCGATACTGGCCCGTTCCCATAAGCTAGGCTTAATGTGTGTCTACGTCCTTCACCAAGACACCAGCAAAAAAGAGGCTCTAGAAAAACTTCAAGCGTTGCTTAATGTTAACAAGGAAGAAACTTTGGTAGTAGGCGATGGCGAAAACGACTATCATCTATTTCAAGCAGCCGGTTATAAGGTGGCAATGGCAAACGCAGTCAGCGCGCTTAAAAAACAAGCAGATCTAGTCATCGGGTCGGTTGAGGAAGATGGTCTGACGGTGGTTTTAGAAAAACTAACTTGAAACCCAATAGATATGAAATCTAAACAAGTTTTTTTCTTTGATTCAAGTGTTAGTTTGAATGAACTTAAAGAGCGGTTTGCTCACCTGGCTTTATTTGCCATGGAGCAGGTGCATGACAATAAGGTTAAGCTTCTAGAGCCCAAAGATCACCCTCTAGCTTTTTATCCTGGCGCTTTTAACACCATTAAGGGCGTAGATACTCTGGTAGTTAAGAAAAAAGGCGTGGGTTTGATTGTTAAACATGCCGACTGCCTGCCGATTCTTATCAGTCACCCAAGCGGAGTGATCGCCGCAGTTCATGCCGGCAGAAAAGGCACCGAGAAACAGATCTTTCTTAAAACCTTGTCTTTGTTAATCGAAAAGTTCAACATCACTAAGGATCTAAAGGTTTGGTTCGGACCTAGGATCTGTAGAAACTGCTACCAGATAGATAGAGAAACCGATCTACATTATGATCTGGTAGAAAAAAATATTAACCAGCTTGAGCTTCTGTTTAAACCTAATCAATATGACCTGATGATTCACCCCAGTTGTACCTTTTGTGATGAACGTTTCCACTCCTATCGCCGTGAGGGTAAGGGGGTGAAGATGAACTACAGTGTGGTGACTACTCAAAAAGGCAGTTCGCTCTCAGTTTTAGAAAAAACCAACCGAATGTTTTTGTTCATAATCACTATAAATTCATCGCTTTCTGCATTAATATAAAAAGAATCTTCACTTTCGGACATAGGAACGCTACGAGGATAAACTATCCTAATATACATTTTGTTTTTTCCATTATCATCTTGAAAGATACTACTCACTCTAACAACCAAAAGCACAGATGTGCTACACCTGGCATTAGCCCGATTGGGGAACAATTTAGTATTTGGCTGTATAATATAGAGTTCAGTTAGATAAGATTTACTTCCCTGTTTACCACCCATAACCGTTCTTGGCAGAAATAAATAATGTTTATTATCATCAACTTCAAGCACTGCAACATCAGTAAACTGGTTGACTTGGCCTAATGGATACCTCAAATCCAAAAATGCATCCCAACTTAAACTACTAATCTCCAAATTACTACCCTCACCATCAACATAAACAATATAAGGATACTTACTTTGAAGATGTTTTTCTAAACTAAGTTTTTGACTTGCTTCTGGAATCCCCTGTTGACTGCTTCGTCTTCTACGTTTAGTGCCATCCGGCGTAAGGTGTCCTATTTCAAGTTGAGAATTATAAGTTGTAGTAAGTTGTTGGTTCCTTTCACCTCTAGGATCACTACCACTTTCTTCAAAAAATGAAAAGTGGTTTTGAACGTAATTTTTCTCTTTCCCACCTCTTGCCATAGTATTTTGGGTAGGCAGCGGTTAATTGTTAATTTTACATTTTTAATTTTAAATTAACCCTGTCTCTTATACACATCTC
>WFTH01000004.1 GCA_015485595.1 Candidatus Microgenomates bacterium | reverse complement strand
ATTAACTATATAATAACCTCCATGAAACTAATCTCCGGGTCGTCAAACAAACCTTTGGCACAAGAGGTGGCAGAAAAACTAGGTGTTAATCAAATTCAAGTTGAGATCGATAAGTTTGCCAACAGTGAGACCAAGATCTGGATAAAAGATAACATTAAAGACGAAACTATTGTCCTGCTCCAATCATTTTCCCAACCAACAGACAAACACATTCTAGAGTTTTTACTGCTTGCCGATGCCATCGAACGCGCTGGGGCAGAAGAAGTTATCGCCGTTATTCCTTGGCTTGGCTACTCTTTACAAGACAAAGTTTTTCGGTCAGGTGAGCCAATCTCGGCCAAGGTGGTAGCCAACATGATCTCGGCTAGTTTTGTGAAAAAGATCATCTTGCTTGACCTTCATAACTCTAGTATCCCCGGATTTTTCTCAAAACCCACCACCCATCTTTCAGCCATGGAACTTCTTGCTGATCATATAAGTAACGAGATAAACGACCCGAGTGAGTACGTAGTGGCCAGTCCCGACTTCGGCGGGCTTAAACGTGCCTTTGAGTTTGCTGAAAGGCTTGATTTACCTCTGGTTAAGTTAGATAAACGCCGCGACCTACATACCAGAAAGATTGTCGGCATGCACCTAAACGGCCAGGTAGAAAACAAGACCGTGCTCTTACTTGATGACGTAATTTTATCTGGCGGCACGGTTAGACGCGCTGCCACAGTTTTAAAACAACACGGAGCCAAAGAGGTTATCTTTCTAGCCACTCACGGTCTGTTTGTGAATGACTCACTTAACAAACTCCAAAACTCCGATGTTGATCATATAATTGTAACTAACTCGATTAGACAAGAGACACTACCAAGTAAGGTGGAGCAGATCTCGGTAGCAAAGCTGATTGCACAGAATATATAAGGTAAGTACCAAGTAACAACTACCAAAAGAACAAATAAATACTCAAGCACCAATAACCAAACAACGCTAAATTAAATGACGAATGCTCAAATCACGAAACTTTTTCGAATTTCGGATTTAGTTATTGGTCATTTAATTTAAAATTGCTTGTTACATTAAAACACTATGAGAGATCAGTATCGCTACTCCAGACTGTTTGGAAAAACCAGGCGTGACGTGGCTAAGTCCCAGTTTATAAGCCACGAACTTTTGGTTAAAGGTGGCTTTATTGCTGAGTCGGTCGCTGGTCGTTACTTCTTTTTACCCTTAGGCTGGAGGGTTCACGAAAAGATTAAACGGGTGATTAAAGCAGAGATGGATAAAGCCGGCGCCCAAGAGATGATCACCCCCACCTTACATCCCTTGGAACTTTGGCAAGAGACTAACCGCACGAACACCACCGGTTTTGAGCTCATGAAGGTCACCGATCGTCGTGGCGCTGAGTTTGCTCTGGGTGGCACAGCAGAAGAGATGTTTGTCGATGTGGTTAGAAAGTTTAGACTTTCTTACAAAGACCTACCCATAAACCTTTATCAGTTTTCCGTTAAGTTTCGTGACGAACTCAGAGCTCGTGGTGGCCTTTTGCGCGTACGTGAGTTTATGATGAAAGACGCTTACTCGTTTCATGTAGATAAGAGTGACTTTGAAAAAGAGTATCAAAAGATGGCTCAGGTTTACACTCGAATCTTTAAACGACTTGGCCTAGAAACCACCATGGTTAAGGCCGATAACGGCTACATCGGTGGTGAGTACTGTCATGAGTTTCAGGTTGAACACCCAAAAGGAGAGGGTAGGTTCTTTGTGTCTGAGGATGGTAGCTATGTCGCTCATGAAGATGTAGCTGAGTTTAAGCTTGAGACGGTTAATCCAGATGAAGAAGAAAAAGAGCTTGCCATTATCGACCAACCCGAGTGGGTTAAGACCATGGAGGATAACATCAAACACTATGGTAAGGATGCCCGCTACTTTTTAAAGAACGTGGTCTATAAAAATAGAGAAGGTGACATTATTATCGTCACTATTCGAGGTGATCTGGAGGTAAATAAAACCAAGCTAGAACACGTGCTGGATGCGGTCGGTCAGCTAGAAGAGGCTGACGAGAAAGATCTAGAGGTCATCGGCACCAAACCAGGTTACGTCCATGCTTGGGGGCATAAGTTTGTTAAACCCAAAAAGTGTAAGGGTGAAGATCGCAACTGTCAAGTTATCTACGTGGCTGACCTGTCTTTAAAAACAGTCAAAAACTTTATTGGTGGTCAAAAAGAAGAGACGACAGACAGCATAAATGCAAACTACGGTCGTGACTTTAAACATGAGATTGAAGCTGACGTGGCTATGGCCCAAGGTGGGTTTTTAGCTCCAGACGGTAAATCCAGATTAATCGAGAAGCGTGGTATAGAGGTTGGCAACATCTTCCAGCTCGGTTACCACTATAGCCAGAGGATGAAAAACGCTACTTTTATAGACAAAGATGGTAAAGCCAAGCCTTACTACATGGGCTGTTACGGCATCGGGCTGGGTCGAACCATGGCCACCATAGTGGAGAAGTATCATGACGATCGTGGCATTATCTGGCCAGAGGTAGTAGCGCCATTTAGGGTTCACCTGGTCTCTTTAAAAGGAGGCGAGGAGCTAGCGGAGAGAATCTATAAAGCACTGAAAGAAAAAGATGTTGAGGTGCTTTATGACGATCGAGATGAGTCTCCTGGTGTTAAACTCGCCGATGCCGACCTGATTGGCTGCCCCATTCGGTTGGTTACCTCCAAACGTAATGGGGAGAAAGTAGAGCTTAAGAGGCGAGATGAGAAAGAGAGCAGGTTGATTGATATCGAAGAAG
>WFTH01000003.1 GCA_015485595.1 Candidatus Microgenomates bacterium | reverse complement strand
CTACCTTAGGTTAACTCGAGTAGGAGAGCACTCAACCGTGGGTCAGATTAAAAAACTAGTAGCCCAAGCAAAAAAAACCAAACCAAAAACTCAAGTTTTAGCTAATAAAGCAGCCAAATGGCTAACTTTTTCTGCTTTGATGGTGGCGGTCGTTTCTTTGGTTGTTTGGATAGCCTTAGGTCAGTCGGTGGCCTTTGCGATTACCATTGCCATTACAGTCTTGGTGATTGCTTGTCCTCATGCGCTTGGTTTAGCAATTCCTACCGTAACCACCATCGCTACCCGCCTTGCCACGACTCATGGTTTATTCATTAAGGACCTGAGTAAGTTAGAAGTAATTAAGGACGCCAGTTATGTAGTTTTCGATAAAACAGGCACTTTAACCCAAGGAAGCTTTAGACTAACGCACTTGGAGTATATGAGGAATTTAGAAACTCTAACCAGCCTTAAAGGTTGGTCTGACATGAACAAGGAGGAACTTAAAAGCTACTTAGCGCGGTTAGTGATCGCAACTGAGCTGCAGTCAACTCATCCTTTAGCCACTCAAATAGTTGACAGCTTGAAGAAAAAAACTAATAAACAGTCTTTACTAAAAGTTAAGCGTTTTCATAACCATCCGGGAAAAGGTGTTCTGGCGGAGGTTGATGGTCATACTGTACTTATTGGCACAAAAGAGTTTTTGCTTACTCGAAAAGCGATGCTTTGCACTCAACTTGACTCTCTGGCTCAGTCTTGGCAAAAAGAAGGTGAGACGACCATCTATGTGGCGGTTGACAACAAGCAAGTTATGGCGCTCGCTTTAAGCGATAAAGTTAGAAAAGAGGCAGAAGAAGCGGTTAAAAACCTTCATAGGCTCGGTCTTAAGGTGGCTATGTTGACAGGCGACAATCAACAGACAGCAGACAAAGTGGCCGGCCAGCTTAATATCGATACAGTTTTTGCTCAAGTTCTACCTCAGGATAAATACCGGTATGTCAAAAAACTTCAAGACAAACAAGAGGTGGTGATTATGGTGGGGGATGGGATTAACGATGCTCCAGCTTTAACTCAAGCAGATGTGGGCGTTGTGATTAGTGCTGGTACAGATGTGGCTCAAGAAGCAGGAGATGTGATTTTAACTCGCAACAATCCTCTAGATGTGGTTAGTTTGATAACTTTAAGTCGCAAAACTTATCAAAAAATGGTTCAGAACTTAATTTGGGCGATAGGTTATAACGTGGTGGCTATTCCGGCTGCGGCGGGTGTTTTTGCTTCATTCGGTTTCTTTTTAAGTCCGGGAGTGGGAGCTCTTTTAATGAGTCTTTCAAGTGTAATTGTGGTGATAAACGCTTTTGGTCTTAAAAAAACCAGTTTGAACAGGATCTAGTTTCATCTTCTTTTCATGTTCTGTGTGTTAAATTAAGAGTATGAAAAAAGCCAAAACTCTCCTTGCTGTTTTTGTTATTGGGTTGTTTAGCTTGGGTGGAGTTTGGTTTGTCTTTAACGGCGCTCAAAATCAACCGTCTAACACTCAAGATAATCGTTTGTTGTTGACCATGTATAAAGATCCTAACTGCAGTTGTTGTACAGGTTATGCCGCTGAGCTTAAGAAGCGTGGTTATAAGGTGAAGATCGTAAAAACTTTTGAGATGAATCAAGTTAAAGCTGATTACGGTATCGCTCCAGAAAAACAAAGCTGTCACACCTTGGTAGCAGACAACTACTTTATTGAAGGTCATGTGCCCGTGGCAGCAGTCGAAAAACTTCTGAAAGAAAAGCCGGTTATTGATGGTATTGGTTTGCCCGGTATGCCAGCTGGTTCGCCCGGTATGCCTGGTCAGAAACGCGCCTCGTTTAAAATCTATCAGAAGACTGGCGACCAATATCAAACTTACATGGAGATATAGATGTTATGAAAGTACAACTAAATAACAAATTAACTCAAGTTTCTTTTTTAACTTTAGGAGTGATGGGACTGGGTTTTTTGGTTAGTTGGGGGATGCAGCTAGCCCATCTGCAAATGTCGATGGACCAGTTGGGAGAGTTAAAAGATAGGCAGATAGCCAGCTTAATCGATGCAGATAGATACAAGTGTTGTTTAGAAGAGCCATGTGGTTACTGTTTGTTTAAGAATAAGGGTCAGGACGGTTTGGTTTGTGACTGCCTTAAAGATGTTATGGAGGGAGAAGCTCCCTGTGGAGAGTGCGTGGGGGAGATCTTAGAAGGTGAAGGAAACCCGCTTTTAGCTGCGTATTTTTCAAAAGCCCTAATAGAAGAGTTTGGTGAGGCCAATAGACAGTTGATCGACTCTTTAGTTAACCAACGCTACCCAAACCATATTAAAACTCAGTCGGAATAAGCCAAGATAACAACTGATAACAGTTTGTGCTAGCGTGTAAAGCCTCAGTTACCAAACACTTGGCTGTAGGCATTAAGACCACCTTCTAAATCATATACTTGGGTATAACCCATCTTAATCAACTCCTTACTTGCTTGAGCACTCATTCCACCCGAGCGACAGTAAACTAAAATGGGCACGCTTTTATCTTTAGGAAGTTTATCTTGATTGACTGTTAGTTGATTAAAGGGTATGAAAGCATCTGTGTTTGGGATGTGTTTTTGTTCTGGGACATGTACATCAAGCACAAAGGCGTCATCTTTCTGAGCTAGTCGAACGAACTCTTTTGGGGTAACTAGCTGTACGCCTTGTTTCGGTTTAACTTGGGTAATGGGTTGAACACGGGGTTGTAAAGCTTGATTTTTGTTTACTATCCACCAACTCCCGCCAAAAACAGCCAAAACAAGCACTGCCAAGATAAATTGATTATGTTGTTTTTTGCTCATATTGATCATTTTAGTTGTTGCTAGCTGTTACTCGATCGGGGTTTGTTTTTAGGTTCCGCAGCTTCCTCCTCCTGAGGGAGGGGTGGGTAGGCTTTTAATCTTTTTTCTAGTTTCTGTGTAACCTAGGGCGCTAGAGTGGTTAGCGCTTAAGACCAGTTTTGGATTAACATCTTTCCAGTCGGTTCCCTGTTCCTTAAAGTAGGTAGCTAGATCCATGTAGGTTTGAGGGAACCAAAAAGAGTTTACTTTTAGGGCAACCTTATACATTTGGTCTTCAGTAACACCATTTGCCGCCATTAATTCCAGTAAGCCCAACATTGCCATGCCATGGTTGCAATCAGGAAAGTAGGTTGAGTTGCCACAGCAAGGCCTGTAGATGTTTTTGGCCACCTTTTCGACCAGTGCTTGTTGTTTGGGAGTAAGTTTAAGATAGTCAAACTTATTATAGTAGTTAGGTCCTGGAGTTTTAGCTAGTGTCCAACCTCCAGTAGAAGCAAACCGACTGGCATCCTTGCCGTACTTTGGATCCATCATCGGTCCTTCAGATAAGATGGAGTTTTTATTTGCCAAGCCAAAAGCCCAGAACATATCAAGCAAGAAGCGGCTGTTTTCTTGGTTAAGAACGATTGGCTTGTTTACTTGAGTTTTAAGGATCTTCTCTCCCTCAGGAGGCAGGCCTTCTGGAAAGACAGCTTTAAGCTTGGCTTCATCAATGACTCCGTCTTCAAGCATACGTTTGCCAAGGTCTCCCCAACGAATCGGGAGGCTAACTCCTTCTTTTGGTAGAACCTGAGCAGCAAGGACGTTGATATCTGCTTGCTTGGTTCGCCCAGAAGCGCTTGTAGTTGGTTGATCTAGAGGTGATAACGAAGTTGTTTTTGTTTGGTAGTTTTGAACTCCTTTGATGACTAGGGCTGTACCCAAAGCGACCAAACCAAACTGAGCTGTGGTTTTGAGCGTATCTAGGTTAATAACAAGTTGTTTGTTTGATTTTGAGTTTGTTTTTTTTAACATCTTAAACCTTCTGCTTTTAGTCTACTTAAAACTTGTAAGTAGCTTAGCAAATGGAGGATGAAAAGAGGATGAAGTCTAGTTTTTGGTAGGTAGACTGATGAGGACACTGGTAGTTTGATTCGGAGTGGAGCTAAACTTAATCTTGCCGCCGAGTTTGGTTATAACTGATTTGGTTAAGGCTAGGCCAAGTCCCGAACCTGAAGTAGACCGAGCATTTTTTCCTCGCCAAAAACGTTCGAATACTTGTTTTAACTCCTTAGGCTTTAAGCCTTTGCCAGTGTTTTCTACTTTTAACATAACCTTGGTTTTATCTTGGTAAAGCTCTAGATAGATCTTTCCCTTAGGTCTATTATAGATAACGGCGTTATGAACTATGTTAGCCATGGCTTTTTTAAAGATAAAAGGGTTGGCTTTAAGCTTCACGTTATCTTCTATTTTGCTTATAACCTCTAGGTCCTGCTCTTTGCCCAAAACCCTTGCTAGCTCAGTTAGGTCTTTAAGAAGTTTGCTTAAGGAAAACTTTTTTGTTTTTTTGCTTTGACTTGAAACTTGAGCTAAAAGAAGTAACTTACTAATTAGTTGTTGTGCTTGTTTGATGGTTTGATTTAGCTCGTTTTTTTGACTTTTTTTCATCTGGCTAGCTTCCACTTGAGCTTGAATTAAAGCCAAGGGCGTTTTAAGGGCATGAGCTGCTTGCGCAAAGAAGTCTCTTTCTTGGGAGATAATCCTATCTAGTCGTTCCAGAAGTTGGTTTAGGGCCTGCTCAATGTCAAGCAGCTCGCTGGTGGGAGGGGTAGAGTCAAGTCTTTTTTTGTGATTGCCGGTTTGACTTATGACTCTGGCTTCTTTGGCAATTTTTTCTAGAGGTAGGAGCTGTTTTTTAAGTTGAAGGTAACCAGTAAAAGCTAAGGGAACAACCAAAAAGCCAATCAGTCCTAAAGTGAAGAACCCCAAACGAATTAGTGTTTCCGTAATAACTTGAGTTGAGTAGCCTACAGCCAAGGCTTTTGGTCCGGTTTGAGTTTGGATTAACCGACCAGCAAACTTAACCCCTTTAACCTCAAAAAAATAAGGTTCGGACAGGTCATAAAAAGAACTTGAGAAAAGCTGCTTAAGTTTGTGTTCTGCCTCAGGAACCACTGTGGGCAGATTTGTCTCAAACAAGCTGCTACCGTCAGCGGAAAGTAAGATAGCAGTCATACCTTTGGCTTGAGTAAGATAACCAAGATTTGTGAGTAGGTCCTGATGATTAAGATCTCTGATGGCTTGAGTGGCTTCATCTAAAACTACCTGTAGGTGGTGGTTTATCTGCTGATTTAGGGTGATCTGGGTCAAGAGGCTGGCAAAGAAAAAGAAAACTCCTACTACCAAGCTCACACTCAGAAAGTACCACCAAGCTAAACGAGCTTTGAGAGTGGGAAGAGTGGGTTTTTTAGCCATCGCTTTTATCTTTTAGGATGTAACCTTTACCTCTTATTGTTTGAATTAGGTTGTTTGCCCCTACCTCTTTTAACTTTTTGCGAAGGGTCTTGATATAGACATCCACCACGTTAGAGAAACTTTCAAACTCACTGCCCCAGACGTGCTCTAGTAGCATTGAGCGAGTTACAACTTGTCGATGATGAAGTGCTAGATATTCTAAAACGGCAAACTCTTTGGCAGTTAACTTAAGTTCTTGTTTTTTAACTCGGGCTTGATGCTCAGCTGGCTTAATAACCAATGGTCCAACCTTGATGGTAGGTAAGGGCTTGGTGGTGCTGCGCCTGATCACGGCGTGAACTCTAGCAAGAAGCTCCAAAAAGCTTACCGGTTTGGTTAGGTAGTCATCGGCTCCTAGGTTAAGACCTAAAACTTTGGTCTCTAGAGTGTTTGCCGCGCTCACGATCACTACTGGTAGGTTATCCTGTTCTTGTCGAAGTTTTTTAAGAAGGTCAAGCCCGTTGCCATCGGGTAGATTAAGGTCAAGTACGACACAGTCATACTCATTAATCTCGAGTTTAAGCTCGGCTTGAGATCTATTTTTAGCAAGATCAACGGCAAAGCTAGCTTGCTTAAGTTTTTTCTTAAGATTTTTGGCTAAGATCTGGTCGTCTTCTACAAGAAGTAACTTCATTTTAACTTAAGGGGACATAGACATTGTTTGGGTTAGAGGAGTTTGAAGCAGCTTGCTTGATTGATTAAGACACAGACTGAGATACTTATCTTTGTGGTTGAGTTGTTTAGCTTGAGTGCTGGCGATCTGATAAGAGAGAGTTAGCCCAAGCCAGATAATTAGACTGAGAGCTAGTCTAAGTTTGTTTAGGTGATTTTTAGGTTGGGTCTGGGTTATAAGGTAGTGAACTCGGGCTTGGAGTAGCTCGGTTAGTTGGGGGAGGTTAGCCAAATCGAGTTTAACAGCCTTGATAAGTGAGTGTTTAAGGTGTTGGTTGGTTGTTTGATAGGTGATGGCAAATCTGTCTGCTTTGATTTCAAACTGCAGTTTAAGCCAGCGTTCCAGATCGTTTATAACAGGTAGGACAAACCGAAAAGTCCGAACTAGCCCAAGTAACCCCAGCAACAGGTGATGTTTGTGTTTAAGATGGTAAAGTTCATGTAAAAGAACCGCCTCTAGCTCCTTTGGACTTAAGCTTGACACTAGATGACATGAGAGGTAGATCTTGGGTCTAAACCAGCCAAAAACAAAGGCTTGAGGCTTGTTGGTTTTGATAAGTTTAACTTGACTGGGGTGAAGCTGATGAGCTTGACAGAAGCGAGTTATCTTTCTTGGAAGAGGTGTTTTTTCTTTAGGGCTAAGTAGCGTTTTTTTCCACCAGACATTTTTTATTCCCAGCAAGGTTAGTCTTAGTAGGATAAGACCTGCAACCGCACCACCTAGGCTAAGCATGATGTTTGGTCGATTAACCGCCACCACCACGGCGTTTTTGCAGGCACTTACCAGGTCGACTTCATTTAGATGCATGATCTGTTTCTAACTTAGTTTATTGATGTTAGCTTGAACGCAGCTTTTTTATTAGCTTAGTTTTCTCTTCTGGAGTGAGTCTAGATATCTCGGCTGCAAAGGCAGCTAGCGCCACGTCGCCGTAGTTTTGAGTAAGGTTTTTAAGAGTTTGTTTGACTAGTTTTTTAACAAAGCTTTGTTTTTTACACTTAACCTGATAGTAGTAAGCCCTTCCTTCATAGCTTCTTTTAAGAAGTTCTTTTTGGGTTAAGCGGGTAAGAATGGTCATTATGGTGGTGTAGGCTAGACTAATCCCCTTAGCCTTGAGTTTTTCTTGAATCTGGGCCACCTTAAACTTTTTTTTAGGTTCTTGCCAGATGATTTCTATGACTTGTTTTTCTAGCGGACCTAGGCTATATTTAGCTGACATATACTACAGATTGTAGTGAAAACAGGTTAAAAGTCAAGCCACTTGCTTTAAAAAATGCTAAAGAAAAAGCCAGACTATTTTTTTACTAAAGCTAGATTTAGTTGGGTTCTTTTAGGAACTTTGGGTTTAGCAGCGCTGATGATGCTTGGTGTATATAGTGGGTTTATGTCTAGATCAGTGGACTTACCAAACTTAACCGAAGCCAAGATTAGGCAAGAACTGCTAAAGGAGTTTGAAGGCGCCTACACAGATAAGGCCTCACCCAATGGTCAAGTGGTTAAGTTTAGTATGGATGCGGCTGAGTCTGAGGTTGAGATTGTTCCTGGTGTTAAGACAGTTGTTTGGGCTTACAACGGCCAAGTGCCTGGGCCAGAGATTAGACTTAAACTAGGTGAGACCTTAAGGCTTAACTTTAAAAACAATCTGCCAGAATCAACCACGATTCACTTTCATGGTGTGAGAGTGCCAAACGCTATGGACGGAGTTCCAGGAGTCACTCAAGACCCAATCCC
The DNA here is from genome assembly GCA_015485595.1 of Candidatus Microgenomates bacterium. Taxonomy (GTDB): domain Bacteria; phylum Patescibacteriota; class Microgenomatia; order UBA1400; family PJMF01; genus WFTH01. The sequence goes on along the minus strand of WFTH01000003.1, from coordinate 2,659 downwards.
TCCAGGAGGTTCGTTTGTCTATGAGTTTACTCCCAAGGATGCCGGGACTTTTTGGTTTCACCCTCATGTTCGTTCGGCTGAGCAGGTAGAGAGAGGCCTTTATGGTATTTTGGTGGTAGAGGACCCAGCCGATCCTAAGTACGACCTAGATCAAGTGATGGTCTTGGATGACTGGCGCTTAACTAAAGATAGTCAAGTTGACTCACGTTTTATGACTCGAATGGACCTAATGCACGATGGACGTTGGGGTAACGTGATCGCGGTCAATGGCAAACTTGATTACAAGCTTAAAATCAAACCAGGAAGTCGTTTGCGACTCAGGCTGATTAACACCTCGAATGGACGAATCTATCAGCTTTACTTTGGTCGCTTAAAGGCTCAAGCAGTAGCGGTAGATGGCATGAAGGTAAAAGAAACATTCGATCCAAACAGTTATCAGTTAGCACCAGGAAACAGGTTAGATGTAGAGATACTTTTGCCAAAAGTTGAGGATACATACGTTATTAGTGATGTTTTCACTCGCAAGATTAACAACTTAATAACTATTGAAACAAGAGGGGAACCAACTAAACCGGACACCACCGAGGTGCCGCTAGCCTCAAAGGTGCCGAAGTGGTCTGACGCCCTTAATTTACCAAGCGATAAGGTCTACTACTTAAACGCTCGTCGTGGCGGTAAGTATGGCATTGAGTGGACCATTAACGACAAGGCTTATCCTGATTATGACCCGGTTACTTTGAAGTTAAACAGTTTTAATAAGATTAAGTTTGTTAACCAGTCTGGTCGGTTTCACCCGATGCACCTACACGGTCAGTTTTTTAAGGTCCTAACCAGAAATGGTCAGCCAGCAGCTGAGCCCTACTGGCGCGACACGGTTATCTTGGGTCCGAAGGAAGAGGTGGAGTTGGGTATAGTTCCGCTTGATGAAGGCAAGTGGGTTAATCACTGCCATATTTTAGAGCATGCCGAGGCAGGTATGATGACGGTGGTGAAGGTGGTTAAGTAGAGTGGTTTGGTTATAATAGGTAGTATGACCAGGTCAGCCTCTAAGCCCGCCGGTTCGTTTCAATCCTTAAAGAGTCTTTTTGATGATTATCAGGTTAATAAGAATAAGTATGTGACCAAAGAGTATCAAGACTATGGCCTGCGTCTGGCATATGAGTTAGATGATGTGGCTCATAAAAGTCTTTATATCAAGTTAGCCAAAGAGGAGAGGCGCTCCTTGCTTGAACAGGCTCGAAGCTATGTGGCCGATGCTAAGGCTCAGTCCAAGGCTAGGTTATTTATGTGGAAGCTAAAGCAGCTAAAGAGTGATAAGAGATAGAAGATGGAAGATGGAAAAATTTTAGATTCTAAATTTTAGATTTTAGATTACTTCTATCTTCTATCTTCTATCTTAAAAATCCTTTATACTAAACTTATGCGAAACACCTTGATCTTGATTGGGTTTTTGGCTTTTTTGGCAGTTATCTTTGGCGTAAACTATCTTTTTAGGCCTTTTGCACCTAAGGATCAGACTAATCTAGCTCAGATTAGCCTCACTCCCAAACCATCACCCACGTTGCCTGTGAATCAAGAAACACGGTCTAGGTTAGCTTCAATGTTGATAGCGCCTTTAGTGATTACTCCAGAAACCAAAGAGAGACTGCCAGAGTGGATTATAAAGAATAAACCAGGGGCGATCTTGATCTATGGTCAGGATATTGACTTACCAACGGTGGATCAGATAAACCAACAGCTAGCCAAGGTTCAGCTTAAAGACAGAGACTTTCAGCCTATGCTAGGTACCATACTTGATGGAGGAGTAGAGCAACCCCTAACTGGAGAGGGGTTTACCCTTTTGCCTACTTGGCACAAACTGTGTCGAACCAGTTTGGTTTTGGCAAAAAAACAGTTTGCTACCGCTGCAGCCGAGCTTAGCACGGCTGGGATTAACTTTGTTTTATCTCCCTCTTTAGATGTAGCCGACGCCTCAACTTCAGCTAATCCAGACCTTTGCTCCTCAAGTGCCAGAAAGGTGGCTTTGTATGGCCAGGCTTTTATCGATGCCATGAATGATCAAGGTATCTTAAGCGTAGTTAAACACTTTCCTGGGACCGGTCAGCTTCAGGCAGATCTAGAGAGTCGGTTTTTAGTTATCAGTCCCACCAAGAAAGATCTTTTGCCGTTTAAAACAGTCTTAGATCAAGCAGAAAAAGATCAGGTTTATAGCGCGGTGTTGGTAAGCTTGGTCGGAGTTAAGCAGTCTGGTGGTGGTGCTTGTGCTTTAACTAAAAGTTGTGTCGATCAGGTATCAGGTGCTTATCAAAAGGTGTTGATCGTCAGTGATGATTTAGGTCAAAAGGCCGCACTTTATGATCCTCTTAAAAGAGACTACACCAAGTCCTTAAGTCAGGTAGCTTACGAAGCAGTCATGGCCGGCAACCATCTGCTTTATTTTGGTCAAAACGTAAGTTATAGCCAGCTTACAAAGGTTTTGGACGATCTGACCTTAAGGTATAAAGAAGATAAACTTTTTAAAGCTAAAGTAGATGCGGCCGAGATAATGCTTGATAGTGTAAAGAGTCGTTACTAGGAGTTATGGGGCTTCTAGACTAAAGATGCAACAAGAATCAAACCACTCAAAGCATAGGCAGATTTTTACTTGGTTGGTTAAGTT
>WFTH01000002.1 GCA_015485595.1 Candidatus Microgenomates bacterium | reverse complement strand
GTTTTTCAGACACGCGCCGTGACCACCTTGGCTACCCTGGCTTAAAAGCTTTGGGATGTATTTTAACACAAAAAACTAGAAAGCGAGCCATCTCGGGGACTCGAACCCCGGACCTACGGTTTACAAAACCGTCGCTCTAACCAGCTGAGCTAAGATGGCGTGATGGGGCTTTGTGCCAGGGGTAGGATTCGAACCTACGTAGGCTTGCGCCAGCAGATTTACAGTCTGCCCTCGTTGACCACTTGAGTACCCTGGCTTTACTTAACCCTGAGCCCAGAGAGGGAATCGGACCCTCGACCTCCATCTTACCAAGATGGCGTTCTACCACTGAACTATCTGGGCTTAAAGCTTAAAATGCAGGTTTTGATTATAACATAAAAACAAACACCCAAGCAGGGAAGACCGCTCGTTCCCGCTAATGTCTAGGTGGGTAGGAAGTCTTTAAGCAGACAGCGCCACTTAAAGAACAGTCCATCAACCCTTAAAGCAAGGTGTTCAGGAAAATCATGGGTCTTCCCTGCTTGGGTGTTAAAGAGCCAATCCTAGACCAAACCCTTTAGCCAACCACCAAAGTCACTACCAAACTTCTCATGGGCCAACATGTACTTAACGTGAGCCTTCATGTAACGAAGTGGATCACCAGTGGTCATCCACTCACCATCTACTACCTTAACTCGCATCACTCCATGTTTGGCCACCTGCATGTTAGCGTCCTGAAGCCATAGCTCATCATCCAAACCGGTTGCATCCGGTTTAAGATACTCAAAAACTCTTGGGGTTAAGATAAACCGACCATAAGAAGCTAAGTTCGACGGAGCTTTATCTTTTGGTGGTTTTTCGACTACCGCCTCTACTTGATCTTGAGTACCTTCCTTAAGCTTAACCATACCATAGCGATCGACCTCATCGTCTGGCACTTCCTGCACCGCCAAGACCCCGTCACAAGGATTTTCTTTATAAAAGTCGATCATCTGTTTGGTGGCGCCAGGTTTAGCCAAGACCATGTCATCACCAAACATAACCACAAACGCCTGGTCATGCTCGACCAGGTCTTTAGCTGTTAAGATCGGCCGACCGTTACCGTAAGGCAAGCGATCATCTTGGGGCATAATAGTAATTTTAGGCAGTTTAAACACCTGCTCCACCTTATCCCAGCGGTCCAGTTTACCTTGACGAATCATCAAGGTGCGAATGTTAGTAGCCGAACCATAAAAATAGTCCTCAAACTTAGACACCTCTCCCGGAGAAACCACAATAATCACCTCCTCAATCCCAGCCTCGGCTGCCTCCTCGACTAGATACTGAATGATCGGCTTGTCTATAATCGGCAGCATTTCTTTTGGAAAAGTCTTGGTTATCGGTAGAAAGCGTGAGCCAAAGCCAGCTGCAGTAATGATGGCTTTTTTAATCTGCACGTTAGACATAGGCTATCTTTCTTGGTTGTCCTAAAAACTTACTACTTAGATTTAAGTGGACAACTAAAACCATTATACACGAACGTCAACAACCACTCCACAAACTATCCAAAAACCTTTATAGTAGAGTTATGCTTTACTTAAAGCGAATCTGGTCTAACATGGGCTACCTGCTTTTTACTTTCGGAGGCTTAATCATATTGGTGAGCTTGATCGTCTTACTTACTCAGTCGCTTCAAACTCAAACTCAAGATGTTAGATCTAAAGCAGCTAGCGAAAATCAGGCAGATCAAGTGATAACTCTAAGCTATTCTCTAAATACTAAAAGTAACCAAGCAGAGGTAATTTTTCTTTTAGACACCCACAATCAAGAGGTTGATGGACTACAGCTTGTCTTTGAACTTCAAGCAAAAAACAAGTTTAACCTAGACGTCAGAGATCTATCTCAAGCACTTAAACTTAAACACAAAGAAAAAAAAGTCACCAACCAAGGAGAAAAACTAGGTTTAATCTTGCTACCAAACTCACCAGAGAAACCTTTTAAAACCAACATGGCTGTCCCAATACTAAAACTAAAGATCAGCTCAACCGATAAAAACCAAGTAGAGATATCCTGGGATAAAGAACGATCTTTAGCCCTTAACCGTCAAACAACCAAAAATCTCTTGGCAGAACTGCCATCAGTTAGGTTTGAACTTGCCCCACCCCAAGCTCAGTTCATCAGTTTCTATCTTCAGGGAGTAACAAGACCTAATATCAGCCAAAAAACTCAAGTTTACCTAGTCGCCAAAGATCAAGAACCACTCAAAACCGAGCTTGAGTTTGTAAGTCAAGCAGATGGTCTAATGCAGGCAACGGATCTTAAACCCCTAGAAAAACTAAGCCTAGACACTACTCAGACCTACCAAGTGTTGGTAAAAACTCCGGTAAGCCTAAGGGCTGATGTCGGCCAACTTAAAATAGACCTTTCAGGGCAACCAAACTTTAGCTTAACCCGTCAAACACCGGTGATCGTAGGTGACTTTGTGACCCAACCAGAAAGAGAGTGGAACCGCTTTAACCTAAACGATATTAGCGCTATCCTGGCTAAGTACACTCAGCTAACTCAACCAGCTACCGCATCAAACGGTCTAGCTCGGTTCGATGTCAACTTTGATCAAGTATTAGACATTCGCGATGTAACCTTAGTACTTAAAAATCACACCCAACTGGAAACACTAGGAGACTAAGATGAGAAAAATTAACGGTCTTTATCTTGTTATGGTGGTTAGCCTGGTCATGGCCGGAGCTACTATGGTGGTCTTAACCGTGATTAAACAAACTCAAGATCCACCAAAATCTAGATTGGGTTCAAGCTCTACACCTTTACCCAGTCCAACCGAAACTCAAGTTACCCCCACCTCTTCTCTTCCCTTAGCTTATCTAGCTATCAGTCAAGATAGTTTTGGCTATCTAAGTTTCTACTTGCTCCCTACCAAAAAAATCAGTCCCAGCGCTATTACCTTGAAACTAAAACTCGCTCCAGGCTTAACCTTAACCCAAGCTCAAGCCTTAAGTAACAGACTGAAACTTAACCCCTGGTGGCAAGAACAAGGCTTTAAGCTCCAACTTAATCGTCTTAACCCCAAGGACAAAACCTTGGAGTTTGCCTTGATCAAGCTTAGCCAGAAAGATAGTCTGCTTTTGCCGAATCAATCCAAGCCACTTTTTATATTCAAGACCAAACTGACCCCGAACCAAGTAAAAATAGTTCCATCTCAGTCGGTGATCATGCTAAAAGATGCCACCGGCGGGCTAATCGAGCTTAAAAAACCATGAATCAAGTAGTTAAAAACCAGAAACTAGCTCTCTATCTCGGCGGTGGAAGTCTACTGATTCTGTTAACAGTCGGTCTGCTGGTGGCTCGTTTCTTAACCAACACCAATCAAGATGTGCGCAATCAAGCCTCCACTGGCACCGGAGTGGCCGAGGTCAAGATCACTCCAACCACTCTTCAACTTAATCCCAAAGAAACCAAGATCATGACCATAAGCTTCAACACTCAGGGAAAGATTGTTTCCGGTATCTCGGTTAGATTAAAGTACACCTTTAACGGCACCACACCGGAACTAACAGCCTCCGAAGTAACTCCGGTCATCATTAACTCTAACTCATCTTGGTCCTGCCCTGTAACTCAGGTTAATATTCAAGGCAAAGAAGTTCGAGTGGATGTTGGCTGTATCTTTAACAGTACCAACGGCTACCAAACCAACGAAGATCAGTCCTTAGCTACCTTTAAACTCACTGCCAGCAGCACGGCCGAGGATGCAAGTTATACTTTGGTTTTTGACCCAGAAGCTACCGTAATCACTCTTAAGGACACCGGTGAAGACATCGCAGCCATACCCAAGAGCATCGCTACAGTAACAGTAGTAGGTCAGGCAACCAACACCCCCACTCCTAAACCCAGCCCTACCCCAGAACCCAAACCAACCCAGTCCGGCATCACCACCCAGACAAACACACAAGGCCTAAGCTGTAATGCCAGCTGCCAGTCAAATCGCGACTGTCGAGCAGATCTGGCCTGCCTGGACGGTTACTGTCGAAACCCCAGGTGCACCAGCGACACCAGCTGCAAATGTCAAGATAAAGACGTGGCTAAAGAGACTCAAACCGAGACCTTACCAGAGAGCGGAGCTATAGACCTTACCCTTATGAGCTTGATAATTGGAAGTCTGTTTGTGCTTGGCGGCCTAAGCCTGGTAATCTATAACCGAGATAGAGACTGGCTCTAACCAAGCTCATCAAGTGTTAAACTTGAACTTGGCAAACTATAAAAAGCTTGTTACAATAGCCCATCTGATGATCAACTACTTTAAACAAGTAAAAGAAGAAGCGAGCAAGGTTTCTTGGCCAGATAAAAAAACTACCTATAACCTAACTTTTGTAGTAATCAGCGTCAGTTTACTGGTAGCTTTTTACATCGGCCTGCTTGACTTTGTCTTTCAAAAGTTTATCACCTTGATTCTTTAAAGGTGGGTTTAAAAAGTAAAAACTAAACTTATAAACTATAAACCAAAGAAACTATGACCGATCAAAACATCACTCCACCAGAGGAACAAGAGGTTAAAGTTAAGACTCCAAACATTATTAAGATCTCTGAAGCAAAAAACAAAAAAGCTCGTTGGTACGTGGTTCATGCCCACTCAGGCCATGAGGCTAAGGTGGCCGAGATGGTCAAACAACGAGCCGAGACCCTGGATCTAACCGACAAGATTCTAGAAATCTTAATCCCCACTCAAGAGAAGATTCAGATTAAAAGAGGTCAGAAAAAGACCGTTACCGAGAAGATCTTCCCTGGCTACATGCTGATTCATATGGAGCTAACCGACGAATCATGGCTGGCGGTTAGAACCACTCAAGGCATCACTGGTTTTGTGGGGGTGGGAAACAAACCGACCCCCCTACCTAAGCACGAGGTTGAGGCCATCAAGCAGTACATGACTCAAGCTGCCCCTCAGTACAAGGCTGACTACGTCGAAGGCGAGGCCGTCAAGATTATCGACGGTCCTTTTACCGACTTTTTGGCTACGGTTAAAAGTATTGACGAAGAAAAAGGTAAGGTTCAGGTCTTAGTTAACATCTTTGGGCGCGAGACCCCGGTAGATCTGGACTTCTTACAGATTCAAAAAGTTTAGTTTAAAGAATAACAAGGGAATACTACTATGGCAAAAAAAGTCATCAACGTCCTCAAGCTTAACCTGCCAGCCGGAGCGGCTACTCCAGCGCCGCCGGTCGGTCCAATCCTTGGTCAAGCCGGGATCAACATGATGGACTTTATTAAGCAGTATAACGATCGCACAGCAGACAAGCGCGGTCAGATTATTCCAGCCGAGATCACCGTTTATCAAGACCGATCGTTTACTTTTGTGCTTAAGCTACCGCCAGTCTCAGCTATGATCAAGCAACAGTTAAAGCTTAAAAAAGGCAGTCAAAAGCCTGGTCGTGAATCAGCTGGCAAACTAACCACGGATCAGGTAGAGGCGATCGCCAAAGAAAAGCTACCAGATCTAAACACCACCGACTTAGAAGCAGCTAAAAAGATCGTTATCGGTACCGCTCGTAGCATGGGAGTGGAAGTAACTTAAAATTTAAAATTAAAAAAGGTCGTTTGGACTTTCAAAAAAAGAAAGGAGACACTTATATGGGCGCTAAAAGAAACGTCGACATGTCTGCCGCTGAGAGTAAGATAAAGGTTGTTAAGGCAGAGATCAAAGAAGAAAAAGCCACCACAAAAAGACCGCCAAAAGTAAAGACTCGCGGTAAAAAATATCAAGCTAAACGGGCCTTGGTCGATCGCACCAAAGAGTATCCCCTAACCGAGGCGATCGAGCTTACTAAGAAAACCTCCTACACCACTTTTGATGGCACCATCAGCGCTAGCATGGTCTTTAAAGAGGTGGGCGAGCAGGCTCGGCTAACCCTGCCTTACTCCACCGGCAAGACGGTTAAGGTGGCGATTGCTAGTGACGAGGTAATCGAGAAGATTGCAGACGGTCAGATTGACTTTGACGTCTTGATTTCTACCCCTGAGTTTGTGCCAAAACTAGCTAAGTACGCTCGGATCTTAGGTCCAAAGGGTCTAATGCCCAATCCTAAAAACGGCACCATCACCACCAATCCAAAAAAACGCGCCAAAGAGTTGGCTGCTGGCGAGGTGGTGGTCAAGACCGACCGCAAACAACCGGTGGCTCATGTGAGCGTGGGCAAGGTTTCTCAAGAAACAAAAGAGATCCAAGCTAATGTCGAGGCTTTAATTAAAGCCTTAGGCAGCAAACTTCAGAAACTGGTTCTCTCTGCCACCATGAGTCCAGGCATAAAGGTCAAGCTTTCCTAGTCTAAACTAGATTCTATGAGTTAACTAGCTGTCAGTGCTTGACAAGCTCTGCTAGTTGTGGCATATTATTAGCAGTATAAAGTTGTAACTGCTAAAGGAGGTTAGGATATGTCACTCATTCGCTGGACACCAAACTTGGGTAGCTTAACCGCCTGGGATGATCTATTTGAGGATGAGGAGTTTGGCCTAAGTACCAGAGTCACAAACAACCTTGATGTCTATGAGACCGAGGACGAGATCGTGGTCAGGGCTAACGTAGCTGGCGTCCCGGCAGATAACGTGGAGGTTGTCTTTGAGAAGGGTGTTTTGTGGATTAAGGCCGAGAAAGAGGAAGAGACCAAGGATAAAAACAGGCAGCACTACGCCAAGTCCACTTGGAGTTATGCTTACCGAGTGGTACTACCAAACGCCTCGATGATCGATCAGAATCATGAGCCAGAGGCCGAGGTAGAAAACGGCGTGGTCACCATTCGGTTTAAAAAGACCGAAGCCAGCAAACCCAAGAAGCTTAAGGTGAAGGAGAAAAGGGGGAAAAAATAAGGTAAGCAGTATCTCCCCCTGCCTAACTTTTTACCGTTAGACAGGGGGAGTTTTTAAGCACCCAAAAAGCTAAAGACTTCCTTATCTGTGCCAGTAGCTATCAACAGATAACCATTGCTACCTTTCTCATTTTTGCAACTAATAAAGCAGTACCTTCTGTTTCCAGATTTTTCACAAAAGACACCGGTTGGTTGACTTTTCCTTATAACTTGATGCACAGCTTTACCTTCACGCATCTTTGTTATAAACCGCCTAAAAATAACAAGTTCTTGCTTAGTAATGACTGTATCAACCTCATTATCCTTCTTACTTAAACATTTACCAATAACCACACCTGTTTTACTATCTACATACCATGGGATCTCATTTTCCTTTATGACTCTCTCTAGTCGAGAAGGAATGATTGCTCCGACCGTACTTAAATCTACCTTTGCTTCTTCTTTAACCGGCAATATACCTCTACCCTCATTTGGTTGGCGTACCTCTTTAAAAGATAGAGATGCATCACGTGTGCCATCGTCTTTTTTTTGTGCTTTCTTAGTATCCTTCTTTGTCCGAATTACTTTAGTTCGCAAGATCTCAAAAATGGTTTTCTGATTGCCACCTCTGACTATTTGAGTGTTTAGTAGCGTTTGCAACGCCCGCCATAAACGACCCCAATTTCTATCCTGAGCAAGCTTGTCAAAACCACTATTCCCAAGATCTTCACTTAATAAATGACGCTCCAGCCAAGCAAGTAAGCGTTGCTCACTAATTAAAGGAACTTGCACATTGTTAAAATTTAACCCTGACGCTTCTCCAACTTCTCGTATATCAAACAACACATCCTTAACCTGACTTTGCAAATCTTGGAGGTATTGAGCATCTGGGCTTGAAGCACCACTACGTTCTTTGCTAATATTTAGTATGTATTGTTGAAGCCTTTCAATTAAGATATTAAGTGTTTTAAGTTGATAGCTGGTAAACTCGATCCCTCTCTCTCTTAACTCCTTACCTCTTTTTGCTTTTGCTACAGCCTGTACCCCATCTAAATAAATGAAGCCTGATGTTTGGGTAGTCTTTGTTAGTTCGTTAGGTTGTTGACTATCAACATCAGCTTCATGCAAGCGATATTTTTTGGTCATACTACGCGAGTGTTGAGTAAGTAGATCTCTCACTTCATCTTCCGATAATTTCCTAAACTCTGGCATACTTTTACCTTTCAGATTCAATACTAAGCATACTTAGTATTAGCTATCGCAACCTTTTCTGTTACAAACTCTAAAAAGTTATCCTTCGTAACCAGATGTGCCTCTGCATTTGGGTAAGCCTTTAGCCAAGACTTCGGCGGACGCCAGTTCTTCTTTTGGTACTTAAACTCATAACCATACAACCTGCCGCCTCTGCTCTCCACCAGATCAAGCTCAGCCCCACTGCTTAAACGCCAAAAGTAGTGGCTGTACGGCACACCCTTATACTCTAGTTGTTTGATCCGTTCAACAATTAAAAAGTTCTCCCACAAAGCCCCAACATCATTTCTTAAGTTCAAAAAGTTAAAGTTATCTACTAGGGTGTTTCTTACTCCTAAGTCCCAAAAATAGATCTTGTCCATTTTCCCTACCTCTCTCCTTAGGTTTCTACGAAAACCAGACAAACGAAAGACCACAAATGCCTGTTCCAAAAGATCTATGTATCGGTCAACCGTGTTATGAGTTAACTGTAGTCTGTTTCCTAGTTCGGTTAAAGATACTTGCGATCCTACTTGAAAAGCAAGCAACTTAAGCAGATTGCGCAGTTTGGTGGAGTTTTTTACTCCCACGAACTCAAGCACATCTTTATAAAGATAAGCGTCAACTAGGTTCTTTAAGTAACGCGTTTTTTGAAACATGTTTGCCTGAAAAAAAACTTCTGGATAAGAACCAAAAATCAATCTTTCCTCTAGTTGAGCATGAATTTCATACGGTGTGAAGATGTCTTTAAGTTCTGTAATGGCTACTGGATAAAGCTTGTAGGTATAAACTCTGCCAGTTAAAGGCTCGCGAGTTTTACTGGCAAGATCTAGAGTAGATGAACCGGTAGCCACCACCTTTAGCTTAGGAAAGCTGTCAATGATGATTTTTAAAATTAAGCCAATCTCGGGAATGCGCTGGGCTTCATCTATAAACAACAGCTCATAACCTGCAACCAGAAGCTGAATCTTTTTTATATCTCGGCTTAACAACGCCTCTTGCCAGTCTCCTCCTTGATCGCCATTTAAAACTAAGGTCTTAAGTTTTAAATCTTTAATTAAGTTAGTTACTAAAGTGGTCTTGCCTACTTGGCGAGAACCATAAAGGAGAACGCCCTTGTTGGTTTCTTTCAGGTGCTGCTTGAGTATCTGGGTTAACTTTCTGGGAATCAGTTTAGTCATCTTGTTTTTTTAACTCTTATTTTACCAAAGTATAACAGTTTGGTGGATAAAAATCAAGCAAATAGCTGTATTTCCGTTAGTTAAGTAACCGAAATACAGTGATTTTCGTTATTTTACCCACTCATCAAGTTTAATCAGTTCTCCCACCGTCATTACCCCCAAGTCGCCTTTATCCCTATGGCGCACCGCCACTTTTTGAGCTTCAGCTTCACGCCCACCAATAATAAGCATGTAGGGCACTTTTTCAAGCTGGGCATCACGGATCTTAGCTGGTAGACGCTCGCTTCTTTTGTCTAACTTAACTCTAACACCTGCTTGAGTTAGTTTGTTGACAACCTCACGAGCATACTCAAGCTGCTTGTCACTAATCGGCAACACCTTCACCTGCACCGGCGCTAGCCAAGTCGGTAGTTTGCCAGCATGGTGCTCTAAAAGTACCGAGACAAATCGCTCGATCGACCCCATAATAGCCGCATGAATCATCACGATCCGCTCTTTTTCCCCTTGTTCATTAATACAAGTTAGATCAAACCGCTCAGGCATGTTCCTATCTGCCTGAATGGTGGCCACCTGCCACTTACGACCCAAAGAGTCCTTGGCTATAAAGTCAATCTTTGGCCCGTAAAAAGCGGCCTCACCTTTGGCCTCTTCAAAATCATCCCCCACTCGAGACTGAATCAGGCGCCTAAGTTGTTCCTCAGCCTGTTGCCACTGCTCTTTGGTCCCTAAATACTTCTCAAACTGCTCTGGAGCATGCAAGGACAGTCTGACTTTCAGTTTGCCAAAACCACAAGCATCATAAAAGTTCTCGATTATATCCCAGATCTTAAGCATCTCTTTTTCAAGTTGACTCTCACGACAAAAAACATGCGCATCGTCTTGAGTGATCGAGCGCACTCGAGAGAGACCGTTTAGCTCACCGCTTTGTTCATCGCGATAGACCATGGTCGTCTCGGCATAACGCTGAGGCAGGTCACGATAGGAACGCTGAACGTGAGCATAGATCTGAGTATGATGCGGGCAGTTCATCGGCTTCATGGCAAACTCATGCCCTTCGCGCGTAGTAATGCGGAACAGATCGTCCTTAAACTTGCTCCAGTGCCCTGAAGTCTCGTAAAGATCCTTTTTGGTAATGTGGGGGATGGTTACCTTTTGATAACCTCGCTCTTTTCTTAGCTTCCAAACATAGTCATCCAACAGGTTGCGCAACAAGGTTCCTTTGGGTGTCCAGAGTGGCAAACCAGCTCCAACCAAGGGTGAGAAGGTGAATAGGTCAAGCTCTTTGCCGAGTTTTTTATGATCCCGCTTCTTAGCTTCCTCAAGATAAGTTAAGTACTCATCCAACTCATCTTGAGAAAAAAAAGCAGTACCGTAGATGCGCGTTAGCATCTGGTTTTTTTCATCCCCTCGCCAGTAAGCGCCAGCAACTTTTAGAAGTTTAAAGTGTTTAAGACTCTTAGTCGGCGACTCAACATGCCCCCCACGGCAAAGATCGACAAACTCACCTGATCTATAAAAACTAATCGGCTCACCAGCCTGAATAATCTCGTCAATTAATTCAAGCTTGTAGGGATTATCTTTAAAGTAATCCCTGGCTTTTTTCTCTGTTACCTCTTGGCGCTTAAAACCAGTCCAACTTTTAACCAGCTGACGCATCTTTTTCTCTATCTTAGGCAGATCTTTATCCGAAACCTTAACCTGACCAAAGTCAAAATCATAGTAAAACCCCTCCTCGGTGGCCGGACCGATGGTTAGTTTGGCCTTCGGATAAAGTTCTAGCACCGCCGCAGCTAAAAGATGAGCTGCCGAGTGACGTAGTTTTTTAAGCTCGCTTAGATTTTTAGACATAACTGATTCTTTCCATGGCCAAATCAGGCCTAACAACTTTAAACTTTAAAAAAGTCTTAAAAGACTTGTCCTTCTATTATACCGCCAACCACGTCAGAAAACACCCAAACTTAAAGCCTTGGGATCTTTAAGCTAAGCCACAATCCAAAAGCCAAAATCTACAATCCTACTTCCTTACTCCTCTTCTTCCTCCATCTCTGATCTGCCAAGTCCTACCGACTTTACCCTAACCGAACCGGTATCTGGCTCCACGAACAACACTGGACTAGAAATACCTGCATGCAGCTCCAAGGTTTTTTGGAGTGCCGCAAGCCCTTGGCTACTGTATGGCAATCTGGCCTGATGAGTGTATAGCATGACACTCCTTTCCCCCGCTTAAAAGCTTTACTTTAAGCAGGCATAACTAGTACTTGTTAACCACTTTGGTTCTTTCAACCACTAAAAAACCCCGCTTGGCGGGGTCTTGGCTTTTTATTTAAATCTCTTTTTACCACTACCAAGACCCCAAATTAACTTGGGTGTTTTTGATAGCAATAGAAAAGAGACAAGAAACTAACATTAAATCTAACATATCAACCAAACTCAAAAAAATCAAGAGCGAAAAAGATTAGATCTCAAGTCTTTAATTCCTGGTTAAACTAGTTGAAGCTATCGGTCTTGATAGTCTTCTTGATAACCTTTAACCTCAAACATCTCTTCTGGCAAACTAAGTCGCTCAACTAAAGCTTGATTCTCTGGACTATCTTTTACCAACACTAAACTGTAAGCATCCACATAGACTGGTACCCAACTTTTATCCTTAATTCGCCGAATTAAAAACGGCTGAGCCCACGGCGTCTGATCCAGACGATAAAACACGATTGTCTGAAAATGATATCTACCCTCAAGCTGTCGCCAAGAAGCTTCACTTTCCTGAGGTCTAACATACTCACTCTGTAAAAAATCAGCCGGATAGGCTTCTGGCCGATTGTCCACATAAACCTTTTGGGTTGGAAAAAGACCATAAATCAAGTAACTGCCAATATCATAGTTGTTAAAAATCGGCCCCTTAACCTGCTCTTTGACTAAAAAAGAAATCAGGGCTCTTGAACCTGGCAACAAACCAAGTTTCAACTGACTCACTGGTGGCAACCAAAGTCCAGAGGCCAGTATAACTAAAATCCCTCCAAGTCCTATAACAGTAATAAGGGGTACTAAATAAAGTTTTTTATAAAAAAATGTAACTAAATCCCTACTTTCTATAACTTTGACCAACCGCTCTCCAACGACTAAAAATATCGGCAAACTCACTAACCCTAAAAACGGCAGAAGTCGGTTCATTCTTAAGCTTGCCCCAGCAAAAACAACTAATAAAATCCAGTCATACCAATAAAACCTAAACCAACGAAAAAAGAGATGACTCACAAGCACAAACACCAGCCCAACTAACAAGATAAGAACATAAACGTAAATCGGTTGATGAAACCTCTTTAACATAAACCAAACAGACTGGTTTTCTGCAATCATGTAACCGTAATTCTCCAAAATTTGAGTAGGAAAAATAAGTAAGCGCCAACTAAAAGGGTTAACCAAACTCACCCCAACCAATAAAGCCCCTAGTATGGTCAGTTGTTTTGTCTTTAACCAAAACTTAAACATCACACTTGCCAACCAAAACGCCCCCACCAAGACAAAACTAAAGAAAAAGAAGATGTGACTGTTTACCCAGATAAGCTGAAGTCCTAAAGTAATCAAAACTAACCAACACCACCTTAAGCGATCAAGCCAAAAAGCCAATAATAAGATATAGACTAAACTTGTAAACAGGAAACTTAAGGTCTCCGGTCTAACCTCCACTCTAAAAGTCAAAAGTGGTAAGGCTAAAAACGTTGTTAAAACTAAAGCTGTTAGTTTAGGCTTTGGCTTTGTCAGCTTAACCAAGCCTGCCATAAAAACTACGACTGCTATAGATTTAAAAACGGCGTTGATTAGTTGCAGACTAACAAATCCCCCTGTCTTATAAACCAACCAAGCCCCTACTCCAAACAACCAATGGTGATTAAGAAAAGGAAAGTCTGACTGGGTATAGCTG
>WFTH01000001.1 GCA_015485595.1 Candidatus Microgenomates bacterium | reverse complement strand
GTATTAAAATAGTTTAAAAAAAGGAGGTGTTTATGAGTTACAACTTAAACGATACTCAACATCTGGACGAAAAGGCTAAAGATTTAGCTCGAGCACGCCAGTCTTTGATTGAAGAACTTGATGCGGTTACGGTTTATGAAGAAAGAATTCAAGCTACAGATGACGAGGATCTTAAGCGGGTGTTAGCTCACAATCGTGACGAAGAAAAAGAGCATGCGGCCATGCTGATCGAGTACCTTAGAAAACACGATCCAGAGTTTGATCGTAAGTTTGAAGAGCACGACTAGTTTTAGCTTTTTAGTTTGAAACTTATAAAAGATCAGCTTTTAAGCTGATCTTTTATTGAAATAACTTAAGTAATGGTTTAATGTTGGTTTTTGGTTTTTGAGCAAAGAGGGGCATTCTTGATTTTAAAGGTAAATATTTATCGGATATAGTGGCTTTATTAATTTGGTAAAAGATTCCCAGGGGAGTTTTTCCCGTTTCTTCAGCTTTTTGATAGGCTTGGATTTTACTGGTGGGATCGTGCTCGGTTTCTTCTAGTTTATAAACCCGCTCACGGTAGTACTCCAGAGTGTTAACTTGGTTGAAGGTAACGCAGGTCTGCAAGATGTCTACGATGGCAAAGCCTTTATGGCTAATAGCTGCTTTCATCATTTTTTGCATATGAAGTGGATCTCCCACCCAGGCGCGAGCCACAAAGGTAGCTCCTGCAGCAATCGAGGTGGCGATTGGGTTGACCGGCTCATCTAGGGTGCCCTCTGGTTGAGTCTTGGTCTTACAGCCAACCTCGGTAGTAGGTGAGGTCTGACCGGTGGTTAAGCCGTAGATCTGGTTGTCAGCCACAAACACGGTTACATCCTCGTTTCTTTGGGCGCTGGTGATCCAGTGAGCCGCGCCTTCCCAGTACATGCCACCATCACCAATCATGGTGATTACGGGCAGGTTATGGTTAGCGTACTTAATACCAACGGCAGTGATAACCGCCCGACCATGAAGACTCTTAAAGGTGTAGGCTTTAATCTTGTCCGCTCCGTTACCCGTGCAGCCAATGTCGTAGACTAAGGCCACTTGGTGTGGTTCGTAGCCCAGGTCAGCTAAGGCTTGCATGAGGCCAAAACCGATGGTCCAGTCACCACAGCCAGGACACCAGGTAGGTTTGATCTCTGAGTGGTAGTCGGTTGATTTTGGTTTATTTACTGATTGTTTTTGCATAAACTAGTTGCTTGGTTTAATTAGTTTATAGACAATCTTTTTTATTTTTTCTCTGGTGTTTTTATTTTCAACGCCCCTGGTGGGGTTTCCTTGTCCCGGTCTTAAGTTTATCATTGAGTCAAACTCTATAAAGTCTTCATTGCCAAATAAGTCTGGATAAAGATTAATTCCCCAAAGGTCAGATTGCTTAGATCCACGTTTCAGAAGCCAAGACTCTTGATCTGAGTGAAGTTCAGCGTTAACTACCATGATCTCTTTTTCTACATCCACCACGGCTTTTGTGACATCTTTAAAAAGAGAAGAGGCGATGCTTTTAAGCTCGTTGATGGTGATTGGTTTATTTATTAGTTTCATACTTCCTGTAGTTAACCAGTAAATTAAAGTGATAAAAGTACCGATTAAGGTTGTTTGGTGTTGACTGGTACTGATTATCTCCCACAAAATAATCTACTACAACTTCTCTGGTGCGAGCGACTTCTTTTAAAGCAGGGTAGCTTTTTAAACTTGCAAGCGTTAGGTCAAAAAGCTCCAGTGCACGATAAAGTGCGCTTTTAGCCAAATTTGGCTTTTTTCTTTCTTGCCAAAACAAAGCTCGCTTGATCTCTGCGCCGATGTTGGCTAGTTGCTCTGTCAGGCTAAGACTGCTCCATTTATCAACTGTTAAGTTTTTATGATAGGTAATCTGCATGGTTTTTAAACTTAAAACTGTTTACTATGTAGTAGGTAGTGAGTTGAGTAAAAAGTAGAATGTAGGAAGTAAAAAGAAAAATCTTCAATCTTTAAACTTCTGATTTCATACTAACTTACATCTTACTTTCTACTCATGTTATTGAGATCCTGAAACAAGTTCAGGACGACAACACTCAATTACTAATTACTAATCATTAATGTATCATGCATTATTAATAACATCTTCCACTTCTGCCAGCAACTCGTCCACAAAGAACGGTTCGCCATCAAACTTTAAGATCATCTGGGTTAGGTTAGCTCCAGCTAGTATAAGATCTTCTTTGAGTTGGCCGGTACTGTTATTCTCCACCAAGACTACTTTTTCAAACGGCTCAAACACTTGAGTCAGCCGTTCATGATCAAGTGGATAGAGGTAAGTAAAGTGAACCACGGCCGTGGGCGTAGACAACCTCTCTGCTACTGCTTCTAACACACCTTTGGTGCTACCCCAACCCACCAAGGCTACCTTAGCTTGCTTGCTACCTAAAACTTGCGGCAGTGGTAGTTTTTTCTTTAAAGTTTCAAGCTTTTTTAACCTCTTTGTCTGCATCTTTACTCTCATCTTATCAGACTCAATCGAGTTGCCATACTCATCATGATCGTCACTGTTGGCCACATGCAGACCACCTTTGACTCCGGGAATGGTTCTTGGGCTAACACCATTGTTAGTCAGCTTGTATCTTAGATACCCCTCTGGGGTATCTGTAGTGATGAGTTGACCTCGGTCTATTGGGAGGTTAACGTGGTTTATTTTACGAGCGGTTAGGGTAAAGACACTTTCGCTTAAGTACTTGTCAGATAGGAGGATGACTGGAATCTGGTATTTATCGGCTAGGTTAAGAGCCTCTTGAGTGAGTTTATAAGCTTCTAGTGGGGTGCCAGGGGCGATTACTACCCTAGGAAACTCACCGTGGCCGGTATGTTTAGCCATATTAAGATCAGCTTGCTCGGTCCAGGTAGGTAGGCCGGTGCCAGAGCCGGTCCGTTGGGCGTTTACGACCACGATCGGAGTTTCGGTGGTAGCGGCCATGGAGATAAACTCACTCATAAGATCCAGTCCACCTCCAGAGGTAGCTACCATTGAACGGGCGCCAGCGTAGCTGGCGCCAATAGCAGCCCCAACCGCCTCGATCTCGTTTGAGGCCTGACGCACGACCAAGCCATGCTTCTTCCCATGTTTTTCTAAAAAATGCAAGATGTTGCTTGATGGTGTCATTGGGTAGGCACTGTAAAACTGACCACCGGCTTTTATAAAACCCATGGCAATAGTGTCGTTGCCGGTAACCACCACGGTTTCTACCTTGGCTTTGCCAGTAGGACAAACGGGGGAAAGATCAACTCCAGCTTTAAGTTTGGGGTTTAGGTTTTTTTTAAACCTTTGAGCCGCTTTAGTTCCAAGTTTAACCGCTTGGACGTTAGCCTTGACTACTACCTGACCCTTTCTTTCAAACATCTCTTTTAAAAGATGTATAACAGGTTGAGTAGGGTAGTTAAGAAGCTCAAACACTGCCCCAACCAAGAAGCTGTTTTGAACGATGGGGGGTAGTTGGTTTTCGTTTAGGGTTTGGCTGACCGATAACTCGATAATGTCGAAACTATATTTTTTTTCCAGTTGGCTTAAAGTCTCTGCATGGGCATCTTTGACCTGAGTTTCATCAATAATTACCAGTGAGTTTGACGCTAATGTTTGAGCGTACTTCTCTAGAGCGTCAAAGTTTAGGGCTAACAGGATGTTGGTGGTAGACTTGGGTGCAAGTACTTTGTTTCGAGAGAGGTCGACTTGATAGGTGTTTTGACCACCGCGAATAAGTGAAGGGTAGCCTAGGTAACCAAGCGTGGAAAAGCAGAGGCGTTTGAGAGAGCGTTGCAGGAGGTGGCCAGTGCTTTTCACACCTGAGCCGGCTGGTCCGGCTACCTTGATAGAAAACTGGGAACACTTGGTTGACATTGGCTTTATTATAATGAAGTTAAGCGCAGTTGTCATTCTGAAGTTATTTTAGAATCTAGTTCATTTTGTTTGTTTGATTGTGCCTTGCCTTTTTAATTATCAATTTTTCATTAATGACTGTTGTATACTAAACTTAAATGACCAATCACCAGGTTGCTCAAGCGCTCTCCACCATAGCCGACTATCTAGAGATGGACCCCACCACCAACCCATTTCGGATTCGCGCTTATCGTAAGGCGGCCTTAGTGGTGGATAACTACCCGACCGATGTGGCCAAACTCAACCTGGCTGAACTTAAGGCTTTACCAGGTGTGGGTGAGGCGATCGCCGAAAAAATCCATGAGTATGTCACCACCGGCAAGATCAAGTACCTTAAAGATCTAAAAAAACAGATCCCGGTGGACCTAGAAAGCCTCACTCGCATCTCTGGTATAGGTCCTAAGACGGTCAAACGGCTTTACTTTGAGCTAGGTGTGAAAAATGTAGACGACTTACGCCGAGTGGCCGAGGCGGGCGAGGTTGCCAAGTTGCCTGGTTTTGGTCAGAAGTCTCAAGAAAAAATCCTAGATGCTTTACGTTTTACTATCTTGGATGAGAATCAGCGGGTGCGGCTTGATCAGGCTTTGGCGGTGGCTCATGAGTACATAAACTACTTAAAAAAAGCAGACCCCAGTATTGCGAAGCTCACTTACGCCGGTTCTTTACGGCGACGACTGGATACTATTGGTGATGTGGACTTATTGGCGGTCTCGGCTTTGGCTAAAAGAACCATAAACACCTTTGTAAACTATCCTAAGGTGATTAAGGTGCTTGGTCAAGGAGAGACCAAGGCGAGTGTCTGGCTTAAGGATAAGATTCAGGTGGATCTAAGAGCGGTAAAGTCTGAGTCTTATGGCGCGGCTTTGCAGTACTTTACCGGTAGCAAAAATCATGGGGTACACTTAAGGAAGATCGCGGTTAAAAAAGGTTACAAGTTAAATGAGTACGGTCTGTTTTTAAAGTCCACGGGCAAGAAAGTGGCTGGAGCAGATGAGAAAGAGATCTATAAGCTCTTGGTTGGGCATTATATCGAGCCAGAGTTAAGGGAGGATGACGGCGAGATTGAGTTGGCGCTTAAAGGTAGGCTGCCCAAGCTTATTGACGTTAGTGATGTTATAGGTGACCTGCACACCCACACCACTTTTTCTGATGGAGTAGCCACAGTGGACGAGATGGTGCAAGCGGCGATTAAGCGTGGCTATAAGTACATCGGCATTAGCGATCACTTGGGTAAGCTAGCGGTGGCTAATGCGGTTGAGGCGGATGAGTTTGGTGATTACCTAAAGGCTATAAGTCAAGCAAAGGTTAAGTATCAGAATAAGATAAAGATCTTGGCTGGGGGTGAGGTAAACATCAAGCCAAGCGGCAAGCTAGACTTTCCTCAAAGGTTACTTAAGAAGCTTGACTACGTGATCGCCTCGATTCACTCTTCGTTTTACCAAGATGAAAAAACCGCCACTGAGCGCATGTTTGAGGCTGTAAGTCATCCGCTAGTAACCATCATCGGTCATCCCACGGGGCGTTTACTTGGTCAGCGAGAGGGTATTAAGTTTAATGCTAAAAAGGTTTTTGCCTTAGCAGCTGAAAAAGGAGTGGCTATGGAGATAAACTCTTATCCGGCACGACTTGATCTTTCTTGGCAGATGGCCAAGCTAGCCAAAAGTTATGGGGTTAAGCTAGTAATCAACACCGACGCTCACTCGATAGAGGATCTTGATTTGATTAAGTATGGTGTTTGGGTAGGGAGAAAAGCGGGGCTGGAAAGACAAGACTTGTTTCAATTCAAACCTTGTATCTAGATTAGAACGTCATCAGCGTTTTTGATTCCCAATTACCAACTCCTGACTCCCAACTAACTCTGTGCGCCCACCAGGAATCGAACCTGGATCGGTGGTTCCGCAAACCACTGTTCTATCCGTTAAACTATGGGCGCAGGCTTTAAGTTCTCGCTTCTTGATTAGAGTTGTATTTTAACACAGGGAGCACAACCTTTGAAGGCTGTTAGAAACTAGATACTGGATGGATGGGGTATAATGCTCCGATATGTTGTCATCAACATCACCTAAGTTAACCATCACTCCTATCATCACCGATAAGTTTCACCTGAGCGATGATCTGTTTGCCTTTTTTGACAAGCACCTGACTAATGTTAAAGAAAAAGATATTGTGGTGGTAACCAGTAAGATTGTCGCTTTGGCAGAAGAAAGAGTAGTAAAGAAAAAGACGGGTACGAAGGCAGAAAAACACGCACTAGTTAAAAAAGAAGCAGATTATTTTTTACCAGCGGAAAAGTCGCAGTATAACTTTATGCTAACGATTAAAGATGGGACTTTGGCAGTTAATGCTGGTATAGATGAGTCAAATATTGGTAAAAACCACTACTTACTCCTGCCAAAAGACCCTTATGCATCTGCAGAAAAGATCTGGCGCTATCTAAAGAAAAGATTCAACTTGAGCGAAGTGGGGGTGGTAATTTCCGATAGTGTGAGTATGCCACTTAGGTGGGGAGTGTTTGGCAGTAGCCTGGCACACTGTGGTTTTCAAGCCATCGTAGATCATGTGGGCGAGAAAGATCTATTTGGCAGAGAGATGCAGGTGACTAAGATTAACTTGCCTTTAAGCATTGCTCAAGCAGCGGTTTTTGCCATGGGAGAGGTGGACGAAGCTAGGCCAGTGGCGTTAGTGCGAGGTGTTAAGGCAATCACTCGAGTTGATTTTCAAGATAGACCACCGACTAAAGATGAGATCAAAAAGATCTATGTTAGTCTAGAAGAAGATCTTTATGCGCCGGTATTAAAGTCGGTGGAGTGGCAGAAGGGACTGGGGCGTTAGATGCTGGATACTAGATGTTGGATGTTAACTGGATAAGAAGATGGAAGTGAGTCTGTTATTTCTGACTTGATTTAAGGTTTTTGAGTGAGTGTTGCTTGGTAGTTTTATTTACCTTGGATGGTGAGGGTTTATGGTTTTCAACTTTGGTTTGAGTTGATTTTTCTTCTTCTAAGGGAAAGGTTTTGGCTAACCAGTTGGCCCACTTTTCATAAAGAGTCGGTTTAGGTTTAAACTCCGGTAAGACCGTAGATAATAAACGCCTTAAGATCTCCTCATCCTCAGGAAAGATAACCAGAGTAAGTCGGTGGGGAAACCGAATCGAGTCGATCATCAAGACCCGTTGGCCGTACTTAGTGTCAAACCAGTAGTGATTTAGCTCTTCCCAGAAGTAAAGCCCCTCGCCCACGCGCACCCCAAAAGTAGTTAAGGCGTAGTAGATGTTGCCTGGAGGAACTCTAAACATTAGGTGTGCCATAAAGGCTAAAGAGGCGATCACCATAGCAAAAATAACCTGGTTAGCAAAGATTAAGATGATAATTAAAAGCAAAGCAATGGCCCACATGGTACTAAAAAACTGACGCGAACGACGTTTATAGGGTCTGGCGGCAGCTACCCAGTCGACTATTAACTCCTCCTGGATCGTTTGAGGTAGCTTTTCGGTCAGACTTTCTGGGCTTACTTTGGTTTTAGCTTGCTCATTTTTTGCTGGGGTGTTTTTTTGATTAGGTTTAGGGTCTGTAGTTGGCTTATCTTTGGGCTTAGTCGAAGTTGTTTTGGTGGATTTAGTTTGAACAAAAGGAGCATCTGACATCATGCGACTAGTTTTCTTAGGGGTTTGAAAGCTTGAAGTCTTGGTGTCGGCTTGGTTTCCGATCAGGCTAG